>NZKH01000025.1 GCA_002692465.1 Methanobacteriota archaeon
CCCAATAAACTAGAATTTTCAAACCCTGATGGTTTTAATGGTTGACATGTTAATGAGTCCTCACCCTCTTTACTATTTCTCCAATCTACTAAAACAACTCCCGTTTCTCCAGCCCCAATAATTACTGTTTGTCCAAATGGAGTTACATCTGCATCACTGCCGTCAGATAATTTACATTCAATAGGTACAATTGCAGATGAATTGCCCGTGTTTTCTAATGTGATAGTAACTTCTATTGGTTCATCTACAGCAGATGAAGCTTTATTTAATTCAATTGAGTTTACATTTACATTTGGAATATCTAGTTCAATTTCAACAATCGATTCAAAACCTAACGGGATGTTTGATTTACTAAAATTACCCCATGGGGAATTCCACCAAACAGATTCAATGTATGCATTTTCTTGCCAAGATATTCCTTCACTATCTACGATTTCTACCATTCTCCAACCCGTATTGCACATCCCAGTTAATTCAAACTCAGAATCTTGGTTAGCAAAACCTTGACGATCTACGAAAACACCACTGTTCATATATTGTAGATTTTTTACAATAATGAATGATTCAGGCGTTGGTAGAACTATTTTTTGGCAATCTAATGTTTTAATCCATCTATCACTGTCACCAGTGCTAAATGCATCATTCCATTGTATGTCAGCCCCCCATGGTGCTTCAATATATTCGTCAGTTTCACTTCCATCCATTCCACCACCTTGGATTGAAAATTCAGAAACAGCTGAAAGTTGAATTGGTGAACTTAAGTTATAATAACTATTTAACGCATTAAATGTCCCACTTCCTGAAATCATGGCACCAACAATTTCTGAATCCATTAAATTTAGAATACCTTCATTATTTAGGTTCCAGTTTCTCGAGGAATAAGGTTTCAAACCATCTTGCTCAAAATACCAAGGAGATTGATTTAATACTTCAGATTCATCAACATTGATGGAAACACTAACTATTTTTGAACCATAAATATTTTTTCCGAGTATATTTACAACTAATGGATCATCTCCAGCAGTAAATGTTGTTGAAATTGTATGTTTACTTTCATTTGTAATATTTGCACTATTTCCATTCCAAAAAAATTCAGGACCATATTCTTCTTCTTCTTCTAAATTAAATGTAATTTCTACCAATTTTGTTCCAGAATTAATAACATTCGGAATACTAATACTTGCATTGATTCCATAGGGGAGAGTTGTTGACCCAAATGTAGTGCCAATAAGGGTGCCCGTGAGGTTTAGAGTCCCTCCATTTAGGATGTTGATGGTGACTCCATCTGCGATTGTGACGCTGTTTGAAATATGTACAATTTCTCCCGGATTAATTGTTAAATCAGAATCAATACTTCCACCATTTATGTGCGTTTCTTCTGAATTTTCCGCAACTGTGATGATTGGGGAAAATAGGATAAAAACTAGTGATAAACTTAGTATCATTGTTGGTAATTTTGTTGCCATGAACTCCCCGAAACATCTTTACGTTTTCAAGATGTTTAGTAATCAACATCTTTCCAACCCATTTTATATCCAAAAATATTGAATGCCCTGTGTAAGAATGGAGTTGATAATAAAAGTAAGAATCCGGCTAGAATTACTCTTGGAACTCCATGAGGAGAATAAACAAGATCTACATTTTCCCATTTAATAATCGAATTGCCCATAAACAAACCGCCAAATGCAAATAATGCTATTGCAAATGGCAAGGTGTCTAGTAAGGGTGCTCTACTTGTTTCTTTACCTTCTCTAATGAGCCCCTTTCTTCTTTTGAAAAATGAACCAGTAGCATCACCTAAAAGGCAAATAAAACCTAACATAAATCCCACAAAAAAAGATGTAGTCCATTCATTACCAATCCAAAACCATGCATCTTCGCTTACTCCTGCAATAATGTCGATAAAGGGAATATCTTTCGTGTTCCCCTTTGTCATTGCATGCATTAAAATTGCAAGAAAACCACTTGATATGCAACCACCAATTAAGCCATTCCATGTTTTCCCATCACCTAGAATTCTTTTATCGTCCCAAGCATTTTTACCAAAATCAATTGGCCAAGGGCCATATCCATATTTGGGTGGTATTCTCCCCCAAATCATTGCAAAAGTATTTGCTAAATATCCTGGCATATATATCCATAATACCACAACAATCATGACAAGAAATCCGATAAAACCATCGAGGGTAAGTGCATAAGCAATATCCTCTCTAGTGGGCACTAAAGTGTCCAACATTTTGCAATCGAAACCAAATAGGCACTTAAACAATGTAGTGTTGTGAACTACACCGATGTTTAAAATCTCATGCGATTTAATTATGGGGTTAATTGTTTTCAACTACTTTATGGGCGATAGTGTTCTTGTAATTGGTGGTGGTGGAAGAGAGCATGCAATTGCTTTGGGTTTGAAAGAATGTGAAGATGTATCGGAATTACATATTGCCCCAGGAAATGCGGGAACTTCTAAGATTGGAATGAATCATAAAATTGATGTTTCAAATGTAGATGGAATTATAGAACTAGTTCAAAATTTAAATGTGGATTTAGTAATTGTGGGGCCAGAAGGCCCATTGGTAAATGGCTTATCAGATGAATTAAGTAAAATCGGTGTTTTATGTTTTGGCCCACACTCTAGTGGGGCTAATTTGGAAGGTTCCAAAGAATATGCAAATGAAGTCATGATGAATTTAGATATACCTACTGCCGCTTCAATAAGGATTGATACGTACGAACAAGCTAAGGAATTAATTGATGGATTTGGCCCAGTTTGGGTAATAAAAAGAGATGTTTTGGCTGGTGGTAAAGGCGTTACTGTAACCGATGATAAAAATGAAGCAATGGAAGCAATTTCAGAAGGAATAACACTTGATGGTTTTGTCTTACTAGAAGAATTTCTAGAAGGAGAAGAAGCAAGTATGTTAGTGGTAATGGATGAATCGGGATTTGTATGTCTTCCTGCAAGTCAAGATCATAAAAGAGTCGGCGAGGGGGATTCGGGCCCAAATACTGGAGGTATGGGTGCATATGCACCAGCACCTATTGTAACGGATTCCGTAAAAAATAAGGTAATTGATAGAATTATTGTGCCAATGCATAATTGGTTATCTTCCGAGGAGAGCCTGTATCGCGGTTGTCTATATGTTGGTTTAATGATAAATCAATATGGGGATCCGTATGTGGTAGAATTTAATGTAAGATTTGGAGACCCTGAAACACAAGTCACAATACCCCTAATTTCCTCTAACTTATATGAATTATTTTTAGCAACAGCACAGGGAAGGTTGTCAGAAATAGAAGTTAACTTTCACGATAAACATGCCTTAACTGTAGTTTTAGCTTCAGAAGGTTATCCGTCAACTTCGAAAACTAATAGACTGATTTCTGGGTTGGATTCTGAATTAGAAAATTGTATGGTGCATCACGCTGGAACAAAGTATGATGAGGGTGGAAATTTAGTCTCAAATGGAGGCAGGGTTTTAGCCATAACAGGAATATCTAATTCACTTTCGGAAGCGGCCAAAATTTCTTACAAATATATGGGAAATATTGCCCTAGAAGGCTCTCATTACAGGAAAGATATAGGTTTTAGATCACTTTAAAAGAATCTCTAACAAGGGTCACCGTTAAAAATAGAGGGCAGGTCGCTTGGCCGCCATAGCCTTTAGGCTATGCGTGAGGGAAAGAAAATGGAAAACGAAATTGAGGAGACTAATGCCGTATCATTTAGTCGATTTGGAGACATAGGAAGGTTACTAATTGCCCCTATTGCAATATTGATTGCTCTTGTCGGTGGAATGGTGTTTGGCGTAAATATCGATTTGAATGATTTTGTGGTTCCACTTGTTGTACTTGGTTGTGCTTCTTTGATGGCCACAGCTCCAATTTTTGGAGAAAAATTCATTGGTGACAAATTTTCATCTTCATTAATTTCTGCAATCTATCTTTTAATTACTATTGTTGTTGGATCTCTAGTTGCAAATTTCTTTGGAGGAGTAGTTGGATTTTTATTTAGTTTAATTGCAATAGTAGGATTTATTCTTGTTAATTCTGATAGAAATGAAGAATATGTGATATTTACATTTTCAATGGTAGGTCTTTATGCCGCTTTAGGAGTTTCAGGTCATGCAGAATCCATGCTTCCAGAAATTGAAGTATTCAACTCATATAGCAGTGATTTAAATGGTGTTAGAGGTGTAAGTGCAGAAATGTTCTTCACTTTTTGGTTGTTAATGACCTCTTTAGGTTTTATTGCAGCAATTTTACAAAGAGGAATATTAATTTCTCCTGGAAAAGGATCTTGGTTCACATTTTTGCCGAGCCCAGAGTCGGGGATTAAGCCCGTAGCACCTCTTTTAGTAGCTTTAAGTGTGTGGTCCTTTGCTCACATCTTAACATTGTTACATTTTTGTGCTTTAGGTAGTGTTTCAGAAGGTGTTGTAGAAGATTTAGGGCTAACGGGAGAACAAATGAGATTATCAGGAATGTATGTTTCTGTATGGTGGGCTCTATTTACAGGTATCTTTGCATTGATTGCAGCATTTTTCTATTCTGAAAGATGGTTTACAAGGTCAATGTTGTTAGGAGTTACATGGGTATTGTTTTCATTTGGACGTTTCCAAGAGCAAGGATTCCTAAATCAATTTGTGGCACCTGACGACAATGGCGATAGATGGACAGATTTGTTAAATGACGGAATTGGAATGTGGTTATGGTTAGGAATAACATTCTTTAGTTTTGTATTGGTATTCTATATTTCTACTCATCAAAAATATGGAAATAAAATGAATAGAACTATTGGTGATCTTGGTCAAGCAAGAAAATTTTGGAATGCTAATTGGAGCTCAATATTGATTGCTACCGCATTTATTACAGCATTAACGATTAGGGTTGTTTGGAACGTACTTCCTGCAATGAATGCTTTAGGAACTGGCGGTTGGGATCTTACTGGAGGTTCAGATCCTTGGTATATGAAACGTGCAATTGATTACGTTATTGCTGAACAGGCACACTTTATTTTCGATGCTGATAGAGCTTATCCAATAGGAGATATTAATCCAAGACCACCTCTATACACTTGGAGTCTTGCTTTAGGCGGATTAATTTTATCTCCTATTTTGGGAATGAGTGCTGAACAGGCGGTTTGGTGGAGTATTGGTGCATTACCTGCAATTTATGGTGCATTGATAGTGTTCCCAGTTGCTGGTATGGCAAGAGAAGTATTTGGAAAAGGTGCTAGTGTTTTAGCAGCATGGTTAATTGCTTTTATGCCAGGTCATGTGAGTCATACAACATTTGCTTTAGCAGATCATGATGCATTTGTATTATTGTTTGCAACAGTAGGGTTTTATTATTATATTCAGGCCATGAAAAATGCTAATGAAGACAGAGTATTATCTGAATCTGGATGGAATCCTGCATATATGATTGAAGGATTTACAAAGGTATGGGATAATCAAAGATTAGCAACATCATATGCGATTCTTTCTGGTGTATCTTTTGCAATTGTTGCTTTGGCATGGAAAGGTTTTGTTTATGCTCCATCTATTCTATTTGTATTCTATATGATTCAGATATTGTTTAATTTGTTTAGAAGAAGAGATAGTATGACAATTACTGTACTTACTGTAACAATGTTATTGGCTCTTTGGTTAACAGCATTACCATTTTACATGCACCCAGCATTAGGATTATTACTCAACGGTGAATTCCAAGCAATGTTTTATATTACNGGATTAATTGTAATTTCTGGTTATATTGTTTGTTCTGCTAGAGATAAGCCATGGTTAATGGTAATTGGTACAGTTAGTGTTTTAGTNCTGTTCCCATTATTCTTATTATGGCTTCAGTGGGTACTTGATTATTCTGACATAGGTGCTACTTTATTCACCGGTGGAGGATATTTTTCACAGAACAAGATTTTTGGAACTATTGCTGAAGCTCAAGCACCATCTAGAGGATTGTTGTTTGGTAGTTTTGGTGCTTTTGTATTTGTTGCTGCACTTTGTAGAGGTCTTGGATTGACATGGGATGGTTTGAGGCATCGTAAACTTCCAGAATTAGTTTTGGCAGTCTGGGTTTTACTTGCTTCATATATGGCTTGGAATGCTGGTAGGTTCGTATACAACGCAACTCCAGTAATGGCTATTGTTGGTGCAGGAGCTTTCGCATGGTTATGGAAAATTTCTGGCTGGGATGAACTTGTTAAACAATGGAGAAGAATGGGAATTAATACTCCGAGTGCTAGATATAAATCAGGAAGAAAAACATTGTTTAGAAATCCAGGATTTATTGCAATTTTTATGATTTTTATAATGGTATTTTCTCAACATGCAACATATGGTATGGATGCTGCAATTCCTAGAGGAAGTGAAAAAGCAGCCGATGTAGACGAAGAATTATACAATATTATTCCAGACTTTTTAAGGTGGACGAACCTAGTTGATGGAACTGCTTATGAAGACATTCAGGGTTATTGGTTCATGAATTCATTTGGTCCGGGCTTTAATGATTATTATTGGAATTCTGCATATGATTGGCTTGCCCAACAAGATCAATTCCATGAGGGTGTTACAGACAGCTCAGTTTGTGTAAATGATATGGACGGTACTTGGGATTCTGAATTGGAAAAATGTCTGATGAAATTTTCAGATAAACCAGCATTTGTTTCTTGGTGGGATTATGGTTTCCAAGCATTAACTCAAGGACAACATCCTACTGTTGCAGATAACTTCCAGACAGGTATTCCTACTGCAGGTAATATGTTGCTTTCAAGAAGTCAAGATGATACAGTTGCAATGTTTATTATTAGAATTGGAATTGGAGATGTTGTACATGGCGGTAATGGAGATGATTATTCAAAAGAGTTCAAATCAACTCTTTTAGAACATATGTCTATTGATGAATATAATGAATATCATTTGGTTACAAGAGAATTAACTCAAGAATTAGCAAAAGATAGAATGTTTGAAGTTTATGAATGGACAGAAGAAACAACGAACCAAGGAATTTTAGCTCTTGCTAGAGGTTATGTCAATACTGACGGGTTAAAAACAGATGATTATGTTTGGAGAATTTATGAAGGAGAAGTACAAATCGGTGAAGATTATTCTTCCGAAGTTGAAGCTAGATCCGCTTTCGAAGATAGAACTGCTAATAGAGAAGTACTTACAGAATATGTTGATGATAGTACAGGAGAAACATTTGGCGCAAGCCACTATGTAGTTGGAGATTATTGGTATACTGCTGATATCATTGAGAAGTATAAGGATACTGGGACTTCAATTCATAGGCAAAATTCACAAATTGCTTTAGGGACTCAGGTTTTGACAGGTGCTTTAGATAGTGAAACTCTAAATGATTTATACAGTGATATAATTAGTTTAGATATTTATGAGGTTCAAGATAGTGAAGGTGCTCCTGGAGAAATGATTACTAGAAATCATGAAATTTCATATTTTGCTATTGATACTAGATTATATCCAATGGGTGGAGGAGCATATTCTGATTCTAGTTATAATAGAGGTAACCCAACAGGAATTTTCTATGCGCCTACAATACTTTCAGGCCAAAACCCTGACCATTTCATGGATACTGTTTATGAAACACAAAGAGGCTCAGAGAGTATTATTGAAAGAACCGCTGAAGATTTTAATGAGCAATACAAGATGGATGTGTTGAGAAGTCAAAGTGGAGGAGATGTAGAAGTAATTCAATTAGTTGACGTAAGATATGATCATACTGAAGCATTTTATGATACTATGTTGGCTAGAGCTTATATTGGATATGGTGCCGCAGATTTAGGTTTAACAGATTATTCTGGAGTAATATCCGCATCACCAAAACCACTTCTTTCGTCTTCCTATTCTGGAACTCCAGAGTCAGTATTGGAATCTGCATGGCCACTTCCTGGTGCAATGATGAATCACTTTGTAATCTCTAATTGGTATGATGAAAGAGGAAATTATGATACCTTTGGCCTTGGAGAGGCTAATTTTGGTGTAAAAGTCCTGAAATATTATGCTGGTGCTGAGGTTTGTGGTACTGTGTCTGTTCCGGAATTAGATACCCCTATAGCTGGTGCTACTTTATTGGTTGAAAGAGATGGATTTAGTGGTGAAGGTGTAGAGGATTTAGATGCAAGAACATATTGGATTCCAATTGGTACTACAACAACTGATTCAGATGGTAATTATTGTTTCACAGCACCCGCTGGAAGAATCAGAGTTACTGCATTAACTGGTGAATTTGATAGTTCTGTTGATTTAATGACAATACAGTCTGGAGAATTAGATATTTATTCAATGAATATAGATATTATTGGGCAAAACCCTGGTGAAAGAGTAATTAACCCAATTACTGGTTTACTTTCAGAAGTTTCTGGAATGATGTGGTTAGGTGAAAACGAAATTAATGTTACAGCTAATCAAGCAGAAAGAATCTCAACAACGCCTTTAGAAGCAGTAAATATTGAATTAGAAACATCTTCTGCAACTGGTGTAGTAAAATGGGTTGGAGATGGTGAATTTGATGGCTTGCCTCTTGTAGAAACAGATTTCGTTTTACAAAACCTTTGGAATGATGAGATTTCTTATAATGTAAGTACAATTAATAAAACAGTTTCAGGTGAAGATTTAGTAATTAGTGGAGTTGGAACTGCCGTATATTCTGAACATGAAGGAATTATTGAATCTGCTATGGAATTACAAGTTACGGACTTTACTGGAAATTATTCTCGTAGACTTCAGGTAGGTCAGTCCTATACAGGTAATGGTACTTGGAGCGGACAAGGTGTTTTAGATGCGAATTGGGTTGAAGGAGATAATATTAGTGCTTGTGAAAACTCAACAGTTGCTGAGGGTGAGGATATTTGTTCTGAAGGCTCTGGTAAGTATTTGATTAATGGTACTGCTGTCGGAAGCGGACGTTTTACAGCAGATGTCGTAACTGAATTTACAAATTATTTGACAAATGCTACATTTGAAGCGGGTGGAAAATTTGTTGGAACTGGAACCTTTGAGGGTGAAGCGACTTATACAGGAATAGGAGATTATAGTGGAGAGATGGTTGTTGCAGGATCATTTTATGCTAATGATATTGCACCTGGAGAATATAAAATGTATGCCGTGTTTAATAATGGTAGAACTTCTGATGTAATTGAAAAAATAACTGTAGGATTAGATGGTTCTAAAGATCTTGATTTAAGTATTGCAGGCCTAAAAGTCTCTGGAATTATTTCAGATGAAGAAGGAAATAGTCTTAACACGACCGTTGAAATAATTGATTTAGATTTAGAATCTAATCAATGTACTGAAATCAATCTTAATGAAGGAATTTGGGTTGATGAAAGTGGTTCTTTATTTAGCCCAGGCGTAACTTGTTTAAGGTTCAGTTCCGGTGAAGAAGGAAATGTAAGTATCGGACCGTTGTCTCCAGGTAATTATAGTGTTAGAGTTGACTTAGATGGTGATAATCATTATGAATTAAACACAACATTGGTTGAAGAGGATCAAGTATTATCATTTGATGGAGAAATTTTAGATCATGGAGATGTAGAATTTACAATTAGTCCAGCAGTAAGAAACGAGACAACACCAAATCAACCAGATATTATTAATGTAAATGAGATATTGGTAAGTTTCACATCTGTTGAAAATGGAGAAGTTATTAATGCTACATCTAACGAATCAGGTGTTGTATTTGTTGAATTACCTTTAGGCGATTGGATAATGAAAAGTCGAACTGGAGACAATTTACTCTTGTGGAGTGAATTTAGTTTAGAGCAAGATGATTTGAATTTAGACTTGTTTGAATTTTCAAAAGCTGTTTCTATTAATGGATATGTGGCTAAAATAGTTACTGATGTTGAAAACGGAACTCAAGTTCCTCAACCACTTACATCGTTACCGGTAAATTTCAGAAGTGGAAGTATTGAAGTTATTGTAGAAACAAATGAATCCGGTGAATTTGAATTAGAACTTCCCTCTGGAATGGAATTTGATGTTACTACATTAACTCCAGATAATATGGTTGCCGCTAAACATGTAAATGTCTCTTCAGATATGGAAAATGTTAATTTGATAATTAATGAAAAACTAAGCCTTTCCTATAATTATGCAGGACGAGTAATATTGAATCCAAATAATGTGACTTATGATAATAAGATTCCAGACTTTGAGAACTTTGAGGTCTTTGCAGAATATGTGGGCACTCAAGGAGACCAGTCTTTAGAAATGTTCATGGGTGTTACTTGGGTTTCTACTGTAGATTCTGATGGAAGATATGATTTCGTTCTTCCAACAGGAAATTATTCAATTACAGTAAGTGAAGAAATGTTAGGGGTTCCTGAAACGATATTAAGTGCAAATCAATCCGTAGGAACAACGATAGAAGCTTTGAATTGGACAGTAGATGCATACCCTGACCCTGTAGCAGTTCAAATTAGAACATTTATTGACGGTGGAGATGAATTATTTGAAAATGGAACTCCTGTTAGTGTTGATTTTAGATTAATTCCTGTGGGAATAAATCAGGAAACAATAAACATTACATCTGAAATGTTTACAGAAGATGGAATTTTAGATATGGATTTATCCTTTGGGCAATATTATTTAGAAATGGATGCTCAAAATGTGAAGAATGGAAGCGAATTTGATACGATCTTTGCAATAACACCAGATCCAATTTCAATTGGCGTTTCTGGAATAGAAGATCCAATAGATTTAGTCTTGCAATCCTTGTGGAAAGTTGATATTGAAATTAAAGAACAGAACTTTGCACCAGCAGAGAATGTTACTGTGGTATTTGATTATACAGATAGTGAGAACTTCTTGTTAGATTTAAGAATGGAATCAGATTCAAATGGTACAATTTTAGATTATGTGCCTGCTGGAAATTATACTGTGACAATTGGACCTTATGATGTTGAAGGAACTACACAATCATTCAGAGCATTAGTACACATTGATAGTAATTCAGAAAATAGAACGTTTGAATGGAGAACATTAGAAGTTGCTAATTTGAATTTAACATTATTGGAATTAGGTGGAATTTCTAATCATAGTTTGTTAAAGGGTGTAAGTTTAACTGCAGTATCCAATGATGGACTTGGTGAAGTGACATTGCCATTATCAAATCAAACAGCAATTGTTTCTGCACAGTTATACCCTGGAGATTGGAGTTTGAAATTAAATTATACTGATGAATTTAATGGAGTAAGATGGATTTTAGATGAATATGCTCTAGGTGATTTATCTGAAAATGAAACAATTGATGCAGATATTGAACTATCTAGATATGTTGAAATTAGTGGAAATGTATATTGGGATTTCAATGAGGATGGTGAATACCAAACTGGTGAGGAACTTGATGAATCTGAAGTAAAACTCGATTCTGAAGAATTTGAATCATTGAATATGACTACTGGTTCAGATGGAAAATGGTCTTTTTATGTTCCTGCAAATAATAATTATACAATTAATGTGAGTCGTTTAGGTTTTACTTATAATAATACATTAATTGTTGAAGTAGAAAATACGAGTATTAACAAAGAAGATTTAGATGTGTCTTTAGATGCAGATACTGTTTTTGTTTCTGGTAAAATAGACATACAATATGGATTTGAAAGTCTTAGTGATGATATTATTACTGATATGAGTGTTGAATTAATTCCTGCAGCAGATGAAGGATACGAAAGAGAAAATGTAGACATCTCTATTTCTGTGAACGAGGATGGAGATATTGTATGGAATGCAACTGTGGCACCAGGAAAATGGGTCTTCCATGCTGAAGCTCCAAATTTCCATATGGTTGTATATGATGCATTTGAAGCTGAAATTATTGATGGTGGTGAACATAATACTACAATAAAGGCTGGTGGATATTTGCCAATTAGTACGAGATGGACAGACTTCTCTGGAGATGAAAGAGATGTCCTTACTTTAGAATCTACAAATTCTACAATTACTGGTTTAGTGCCTCTAACATTAACCCTGAATGAAGCAAAATGGAATATTACTGTATCTGAAACTGCAGAAATATGGTTATTGCCTGCGGGATCATTACAAATCTCTGGTGAATTTACTGCTTTAGAGATGGAAATGGAAATGGAATATGTTGGTGATACTATAAGCGGCGCTTATCCACCTGGATTTGCAGAAGATGGTTCACTTGCTGTGGTTACTTCTGCAGAGGCTGTAGTAGAGTTTAATCGAGTATTGACACATGATGTTGAATTTTCAATTACTCAAATTAGTTCAAATAATGAAATAATTGATTATGTAGAAGATGAAATGATTAATGCTACAGTTAGGGACTTAAACGGAGATGGAATTACCGATGAGTATTATGATATTGAAGTTTCAATAGATATTACATATGCTGGAAATTTAGCATCAGAAAATTATACATTTATGTCTTCTGTTTCTGGTTCTGATAAAGATGACTGGTTAGTTACATTTGAGGTTGGAGATACTTTTGAAGACATTAAGAATATGAGTCTCGGTATAAGTGAATCACCAAGTAATGGGGAGTTATTGATGAAAATAAAATTACCAAGCGGAGAAGATAGTATTTCTTATGAAACAGGTCATAACATAAGAATAATTGCAACTTCAACTTCTGGCCATTCTAGTAATTTTGATCTTAAAGTACATATTCCTCAGGATTATTCAATTGAAGCAACAGGTCCTGATGTAGTTGGAATGACTTCCGGAGGCGGGACAACTGCATTTGACATTAAAGTTGATAATTTAGGAAATGGAGATGATAATGTGTTCTTTGAAATAGATAGTTCTGAATTACCAGACGGATGGAGTGTTTCAGAACCAATGTCTAGAGTAATTCCTGCTAATGGCACTTCAGACGTAGGTTTTACAGTAACAATGCCTGAATTTACATTTGAAGGTAGTTATACTATTATTGTAAATGTTACAAGTGAATCTGGAATTATGGTTCCAGTTAATGTACTTGTCCAAGTTGCAGAAGCTGACCTAAGAATGGATACACCTAGTATGGGCCCTGGTGGTGGAATAATTCATCAACCTGTTGATTTTTCAATATTAGTACATAACGATGGATTGATTTCAGCAGAAGGAGTTACAGTCACAGGTTATATTGAGGAACTAAATATTACTGCGGTTTCATTGCCTATTACAATCTTACCAGAAAGTAATGAAACAATAACAGTATTATTCGATACAGATGAAATTGGTGCTGGAGAGTATAAATTTACCTTTACGATCGATGCCGGAGAAACTCCACTAATTGAAAACCCTGAACCTGTTGAGTTAAATCAGGTTAAATTCACTGCCGATAATGAAGCAAAACAACCAAATATTGTTCCAATAATAATTGTCTTGGTTTTTGCTTTAGGAATTTATTCTTTTATTAAAAGCAGAAGAACGGGAAGCGGACCAGGATTTTAATGTAAATTATTTACAGTAATTTCATTGGGGTATATTTGTGGCTCGGGAATTAAAACATTTGGAATTAATTCCAGAAGTGAATGAACCACGGATTTTAACAGCAGTTGACCCAGAAACACTATATGACGAAGATGATGAATTTAGGACAATAACTACTGGATGGCCTACTCAAAGAATAGCGTTAATACATGTAAGTAATAGGAGGGTTCGTCCTTCTGGTTTACTTTTATTCTTAACAATGGTAGTGGTAGTTTGGATCTTGTTACAACCAATATATACAATACTTGATGAAGTACAGACTCCTGATTCTGAATGGGCTTATAATTTTGCAGGAATTAGGCAAGCTCAAGAACTTGGTTTTACAGGGGATGGTGTTAAAGTTTGTATTATAGATACGGGTGTTAATTTAAATCATCCTGATTTAGAACATCTTCAAGGTAATATCATGTACAAGGATTTCGTTTCAGACAGTATTGAACCCGTAGATTACGCAGAAGATGGGCATGGAACTTTAATTGTAGGCTTATTAGCAGCTGATGGCGTATTGAAAGGGTCTGCACCAGGAGTTGAATTAATGGTTGCTAGTGCATTAGGTGCAGATGAGATGGGTAGTGACAAGGCAGTATCAGATTCAATTTTATGGTGTAAATCAAGAAACGCCGACATAATTAGTATGTCTTTAGGTGGTGCTCAAGATATTGAAGATCCTTTAGACAATTTAGCTGTGGACGCTGTTGAGCAGGCATTAAACGTTGGGATATTTGTAGTGGCTGCTGCAGGAAATGATGGGGGCTTAAATGATGATGGTAGAGTTTCTGTACCAGCAAATGTACCAGGGGTAATTGCAGTTGGTGCGTTAGATTCAGATGGTTCATTATGGGAAAAAAGTAGCAGAGGTGATAATCTTGCAGGTTATGGAGACAATCCAAGAATTTCACCACATGAGAAACCAGAAATTACAGCACCAGGGGTTAATGTAATTTCAACATGGGTAGATGGGAAATATACATCTAGTACTGGAACTAGTGATTCAACCGTTTTTGTAACTGGTGCATTAGCATTGTTACTTGAAGCAAACCCTTCATTAAAACCAACATGGGATAATACGGACAGAAGTAATTGTATTTTTGTGGTTAAAGAAGCATTAATGGATAGTGCCATACCTTATCAGGCACAAGCGATTCCACATGATGACCGATATGGATATGGTGCGTTGAATGCAATAGGATGGATGGACTCTTTAAATGGAACAACTGATTGTTGATTTTTTATTAAAAATCTGAACCTTTTTGCGGATGTATTTTAGATAGATTAAGTAGTCGCTTACAGTGGTAGACGTGGTATCATCATCAGCATCTCGTAGTTTTTTCTTATGTCTTCTAATGATTTTAAGTTCAATGTCAGTTGCAATTTCCTTTTCACCTATTGTTTCAGCTAATACAATTAATCAGACAGATGGTAGTGCTGGAAATGATGAAATTAATGGAGTTGAGGTTTGGAGAAATACCCATAATTTAGTTGGGAATGTCACGGTTCCTCCTGGTGCAAAATTAATCATAAATGCAGGAGCATCAATTACTTTGGCTGCAGGTTCTGCATTAATTGTGGATGGTGCTATTTGCGCTGGAGATACAGGGTGTGGGGCTACAGCAGGTGGAACAATTAGTTTTACCTGGCAATCTCCTGCAGATGAAACACAAAGCACTTGGTGCGAAGATCTTGAATTTAGTTGGGATGCATCTTGTGGAGAAGGTATTGTTTTAAATTCAGGAATTGATGAAGCAATTTCTAGCATTAAAAAATTATCAATTAATGGCGCCTATGGCTATCCAATGTTAATTGGACAAAGTAAAGAATATGCGGCAATGATTTTTGATGGTACAAGTATTGATGCTGATGACATTTCATTTTCAAATATTAATACTTCTAGTATTTTAGTTACAAATCAGGCAGCACCTGTCCTTTCAAATGGTAATTTTGTTGCTGGAAATGATGAACAGGGATTTAGAGGTCCTGCAATTTCCGCATATACATCTGGTAAAAATCAGGAAGAGAGATTTACAATTTTAAATTCTGACATCACAGGGACTACAAATGGATGTGGGCAAAATTCAGGAGGCCTTTCATCCCTTTGGGTCGAAAATAGTCATATCTATTTTGATGGAGTCAAAATGATCCCAAATGCAGAAGGAACTAATACTGACTACGGGATGAACTTGAAGAATACAGCTGGTGAAGTTTTAAATTCTGAATTTACAGTTGAATGTAATGGTGTTTATGTTGACTCTAGAAGGGTAATTGAATCGGGAGGGAATGAAATTCATTTCCCTCTTTACATTAATAGTTCAACATTTACATCTGTTGGAGCAGCATCTCTTACAATCAAACAGAATGGTTTTGTTTTTCTTGATGATGTTGATATTAGTGGTTCTCAAGAAGGCTCTGGTATTTTTGTAAGTTCATCAGAATTATCAGTAATTAATTCAAATATTCATAATATTACTGGATATAATGGGGTATATATTCAAGGAGAATCAGATATATTGATTCATAATACAAAAATTGACACAGTAGCTAGAGAACCAATATTATTGGGTGAATACCATTGGGACGATGATAATTGGAACACTGGTGTTTCAGAACCTTATGCTGCTAGATTGAAATTAACAAATAGTGAAATTATTAATGCGGGTGGTGCTTGTAATTCTAAAACCGTTTATGGGGAAACAGGAAATACAGAAGGAACATTTGAATGTCCTGCAGTACATGTTTATATGGGTTCAGCGACGCTTTGGAATAATACAATAGATGATACAGTAGGTGACGGAATAAGAGTTACTGGTGGAATAGTTGATATAAGGAATAACACTGTTTCAGCAGGCGAGTACGCAGCTAGAATTTCAAGCTATAATACAAAATATTCATTTGATAGTAATAGAGAATATAATGGTAAATATGGTTCAATCGCTTATTTTTCAAATAATACTTGGAATGTAGATGCTCAAACATATAACATTACAGAGAGTAGGGTTGCTGTACAATCTGAAACAATTCCCGTACCTTCTGCTTCAGGGGTTTATTCAATAGGATTAAGATGGAAGGGTTCAGCAATAAATTGTGATACAACAATGTATACAGATTGTTTGAAAGTACCACCTATGTATAGTAATCTATTTTCTGAATATGTTTATCCAGAAGATATACCCATGTCTATTGAATTAAATCCTAATGCGACGGTATTTGCATTTGCAGATTTAGATATTGGTTTAGAAAACATCCATATAGGGAGATTAAATAGTGGTGCTGGGAAACATCAAAACATTGTACAACAGGGGGAACTTGTTAGGTATCGTGTTTTAGCAAATGGAGACACTGTTTCTAATGCAGATATTACTGTAAGAGATAGCCATGGAAATGAATTGTATAATTTAACTACAGATGAATATGGGATGACTCCTCAAATTGTTTTAGCAAGTGATTTCCATCTTGATTTCACTGGCTTTGGAGTTTATCCTGATGGATTGGTAACAGATCCATCTGAGAATTCATGTAATGACGATTTAGATAATGATGGTGATTTGCTATATGATGATGAAGATCCAGATTGTAATGGAGGAGGAAGAGAATTATCAAAGTATTATATTGATGCTTGGAAGTTTGACAAAGGATTCGCTTCTGAATCAATTACCTTGACATCTCAAATAGAAGGTGTCATTGATTTGGTTAATATTGCACCTACAGTTGGAATTGATATTCAATATCCCGATAATTCTGCATTTAAGAGATGGATAAATATCTCTGGAACTTCATTTGATGGTTCTGATGATAGGGATCCTGGAACTTATAATTCAGATTGGGAAGCACTATTAGGCCACATGGGAACTGTCGATAGAGTTGAAATTCGTTTGCCTGGTGGCTCTTGGGATGATGGAATTTTAGCTACAGATACTAGTGGTTTCAATCAAGATATCGTCACTCAGCAAAATTGGCCTTGGAGGACTTGGTCTTATAATTTAGATATGAGTAATCAACCCGAAGCAGATTATCAATTTGAATTCAGGGCATTTGATGGAGTTGAATATAGTCCAATTGTTGCTAGATCATTTCAATTAAACACAGTGACGCCAACGGTGTTGTTGACATCACCTCAAGATAATTCTGAACACAGTCAAAATACAGTGACATTCAGAGGTTCAGCATCAGATACATATTCTGGTGTCAACTCTCCTGATTTACATAAGATACATATTAAATTTACAAAAGAAGATGGATCTACTTTACCTAATGAGGAATTTGTTCCTGCTGACTGGAGTAATTGGGAATATGTGTGGGACTTTAGTCCTCATTCTTCCGGAGTATACAATGTACAAGTTTGGGCTAGTGATTCAAAATTTTGTAGAACGGATATTGGTGAATGTAATCCTGTAGAACTAACTTTAACAATAAATAATGAAAATGCAATACCAATTGTCGAAATTTATGGACCTTCAGGAGATATTCAAGGTGATGAATTAACTAGAATTTATGGATATGCTAATGATTTAGATGGTGATATTAGTAGAGTTGAAGTAAATATCACTGATTCTCTTGGCGGTTGGACCAATTTACCAAATATTTATCAATTTGAGGGCACAGATTGGGAGACCTATTGGGATACCTCTGAACTTGAGCATTTAAGTGAATATACAATTAATGTTAGGGCATATGATGCTGTAGATTATAGTATTGTTAAATCAACAAATGTGGTAATATTAAATCCTGATGAAGAGGTAGATCCACCTCAGTTTAATCAAACAGCTTGGGATGAATACTTAAGTGGTGGATCAACAGTGAAGATCTTTTGTGACAAAGGTTCAAAATCATTAGAAAAATGTGGTTCGGGCTTAGAAATGGATTTAAATCAATTTTTTGAACATTCAAGTAGTGAACAATTAAGTTATACTATTGCAGGAAATGAGGAAGATTTCAATGAACATGATCAATTTATGTTTAAAGTTTTAGAAATTAATCCTCAAACAGGGATTTTAACATATAATCCTGCTACATCTACAATGAGTACATATTATTCAGAAGAAGCTCAGTGGAGTTTTATTGGTGTTAAGTTGAAGGCAACAGATTCCTATAGTCAATCCATAGAATCGCCAGAATTTAATATCGTCATTATTGCTGTAGAGTTTACATTTGAACAATTTAATAGTGAAGAGGTGAATACTGAAAACCCTGCAATATATATTGGTACAGGAAGACCTGGACAATCAGTTAAAGCATATATGACATCTGGAAAAATACCTTTAGGAGAAGCCATTGTGGATGAGGAAGGTACTTGGAGGTTAGAAGTACCTAGAACTTTCTTCCCAGAGGGTGGCGGTATTGTTGAAGTTGAATTTGAATATGCTAGTGATTCTTACCCCGTTTCTGGAGGGATTTCAGTTGAAAGCCCAGAAGAAGGGATGTCAATAATGATGATTGGTATGATTGTGATTGTGATTGTGGCAATACTTGCTGTGTTAGCATTCTTCTTCATTGAATTTGAAGATGAAGATGATGATTTTTCAATTGAGGAACAAAGCGGAACTAATGAAACATATGCTTGGGCACAAAATCAACAACAAACACAACAACAAGCGGTAGTGCAAACGCCACCTGCTCAAAATGTGGATCCAAACCCAAATTTAGAAGCTTATGTACAACAATTAATTGCACAGGGTTATGATGAAGCATCTGCAAGAGCGTATGCAGAACAATATAGAGATCGTTTTTGATTTTTGAACATTTGACCATTGCATTCATAACCTATTACAATAAAGATGGAACGGGAGCATCATGAATAATCCAAAACCAGGCGTACAAGAACGAATTCTTCTACATCTGAGGGATTATGTGGCATTTATTGAATCAGTTGAAGTTCCATTCGCATTATCTCAAATGGGGATTGCAAATGCAGTAGCAATTGCAAGAAGTAATGTTCCTCGTGCAATTTCAGGTTTAAAGGAGCAAGGTTTGTTGATAGAAAGGCAAGCACATGTTTCTGGGGTAATGCGTAAAAGAAAATCCTATTTTTTAACATCAACGGGGGCAGATATAGCAGAAGAGACATGGAACAGATTAAGCAATCATAAATTTTCAGTCCTCTCAGATGATGATACATTATTGGAAACCACTTTGGGTTCTTGTAGTGAAGTTTTACCTTTTCAGATTAGGCCAGTAGATATTTTAAGATATCTTAGGGATGATGGTGTTTTAGATACCAAAAAATTGTCTCCTGAATTAATTGAAAGAGATTTAACTAAAAGAGTTGAAAAACAACTTAGTTCTTCACTCGGAGATTTGCCAAGATTAAGGCATTTTTATGGAAGAGTTACAGAATTACAAGCTATTTCAGAATCATTAGACAAAGGTCCTACTGCAATTTTGATTCCAGGTATAGCAGGAATTAGAAAAACTAGTTTAGCGGCTAAATTATTGGAAAATTATACTTTTAGAAGAAATTTAATTTATCATAGATGCCAACTTGGGGTGGGTGGTCGACCATTTTTAGAAGATATTGGTGCATGGCTTAGTTCAATAGGTGTGGATGAACTTAATGACTATCTTGAAGCAAGTTCAGTTCCTAGAGTCGATGAAACTGTGGAACTATTGATTAGTTGTTTGAAAAAGATTCCAGCACTGATTGTTATCGATGATTATCATAAAAATGATGAAGATATATTTTACAAAATTATTTACAATTTTACATTAAGAATTAATGAAATGGATGAGGGATTAGGTTTGGTAATATTTTCTAGGTCTTACCGTCCAGTATTGCCTTTGAGAGATGAAAGTGGAAAAACAGTTAGTGAAATTAAGCCACTTGATGGATTAGACCCAGAAGCATCAAAGAATTTGTTGAAATCATTTGATAGTATAGATGAGGATAATTTTGAAAGAATTTATGGTGTTTCTAAAGGTCATCCCTTGGTTTTAGAATTAATTGATAGAGGTGCTTCAACAATAGAACATCATGTTACGTTAGAAAATTATGTATCTCTTGAAATTTTCAATAAGTTGTCTGCTGAAGAAAAAAGGCTGTTACAATCTTTAGCAATTTTTCGTGAACCAATCCCTCTTGAGGCATTAACTAATCTTGATTTAGATCTAAATACTCTAGATAATTTAGTTGAACAAGGTTTGGCTAGAAGAGTAGATTCTGATAATTATGACGTTCATGATTTGATTAGAGAATTTATCTTTAATGGAATCGATGAACAAATATCAATTCCACTTCATAACTCTGCAGCAGAATGGTATAAAAAGAAATTACATACTCCACAGGATATTATAGAATATTTACATCATAAAATTAGTTATGCAGATTCTGAAGATGCTGCAGAAGAGGTTGCATCAAGAGGTAGCGAATTAATTCATACTGGGCAATTAGAACTTTTAGGATTGATAAATCGGTTAATTGATTCAAAAGGGCCAGCCAAGACATGGGGGAAACTTTGGCATTTAAGGGGAGAGATTTTAGCATTGGCTGGAGATTTTGGAGGTGCAGAGGCTTCATTTACAGTAGCTATGGATAATGCAAATAAGGCTAAAGACATAAAATTAGAAAGTGTTCTACTTTCATCATTAGCAGAACTTGCTTGGAAAAGAGGTGATAGTACATTAGCTCTAGATTTACATAGACAAGCATTAAAGAGATTTATTGCAATTAAAGATTCAATTGGTGCCTGTAATTCATATACGAATATGAGTTATATTTTCAGATCTCAAGGAAAGAAACAATTAGCCATGGATGCTCATTCTGAAGTTGAACATATTCTTTCAAATGAAAAAGACACTGATCTAGTACATGCAAGGATAAATTTAGCGCGTTCTTACTTAGAAATGGGTGAATTAGAATCTGGTAGAGAACATGCACTTAATGCATATGATGAAACTCAAGCAAAAGATGATGAAATCACTCATTCTCGTGCTAGAGCGGTTCTAGGAAGATATTATGCCTTAAATGGAGATACAGATTTGGCATTAAATCATTATTTAGAAACATTACAAACACTTGGAAATTCTGAAGACTTTGAAATTAAAGTAGAATTGATTTTATTATTGGGAGAGGTTCTTGAAGATTCAGGAAAAAGGGATGAGGCTGTAGAAAAATACCTTGAAGGCCTTGCTTTAGCGGAGTCTAGTAATCAACCACTTTTGGTTGGAGAATTACTATCTAGATTAGGTTCAACAGGCCTAGATAAACAAAGACGTATGGAATACTTACAAAGAGCTTTGAATGTGTTTAGAGAAGTTGGAGCAACTAGAAAGATGCAAGAAGTACAGATGATGTTTCATAAAGCAATAACTGGTAATTAGTTTGGTTTATTCGAAATTTCAACAACACCATTAGAGAAATGAACCCAAATAGAAGACTCGCCTTTTAGATTTATTTCCCCCATATGGGTTGTTGGTGCAGCTGAAGTTAATTCGTATTCGAAAGGTTGTTTAAAATTAGGATGGGTAATTATAATTTTTTCATCCTCTAATAGCATAATTATATTGACAGAGGCTTGTTCTACATTTAGTAAGTCTATTCTTTCAGAATAAGTTGCATTTGAGTTCATTCTTGCCACCGCATCAGCTCTTTCAATTGCAGCACCTACGCGCTCAACATTTTCGGTAAGAGCAACTTCAGACCATCTTTCTCTAGTTGAGTTTTCAATATCCCATGCCCAAATTGAATATAATGAAAGTAATAGTAACCCTAATAAAAATGTAAACACATATCCTAATTCAGTGGCTGCTCCCGATTCATCACGTTTCAAATTAGAATTAAATTTCATCCGCCTTCCTCCTTTGCATCAAATGATATTGCTGTAAATGTTAATGTAAAATCAATATTTTTGTTAGGGCTATGATATACCGCTTCCCCATTATTTCTATCAACCCATCCCGTGTAGTCAGAAAGTAGATCAAATTGATTTGGATAAGAAATCCAATCATCAGAGTATTCAATATCTTCTGATAACCAATTTGTAATACTATTGCCATATTTCCCGTTCCATCCCATTCTTACTTCTTTTGTATTTTCATTAGTACAAAATGTAGTTTGTATGACTTTTAATTGGACATTAACATTTGAGGAACCACTTGTTATGCTTGAAGTAGTAGGCATCATTACCGGAATGTGCACTCCTAACAAATTATCATTTCCTTTGGCTGCTAGTGCTGAATATGATAGAGATGGGTTTCCTTCTGGATGATTAGTTGTAACAAAACCACCTTTTTCAACAACTTCAAGATTTCTAATACTACTCTTGAAAACGTATTTCAGTGCAGGAACTTGTACAACCCAAGCATCTGCAAGAGCTGAATATTCTGTTGTGTCAGATACTCCAATTAATTGTATTCTAATGCCAGAATGATGGTCTCCTTTTGTCCATGCATCTCTAATTCCAGCTAATGTTAATTCACTAACGTCATACCAAGGTAAATCAATATTTATCCATCCAGAAGCAATCATTTTCAATGGAAGGCATCTTTGAAACCCTTTATCCATTATTTCTGTAATTCCTGAATTGCCAATAATTTGCATTATTTTTATGGCTTGTCCAGAAGTTACATTTGCATTCAATCTTCCATCATTTCCGGGATTTAGGTAATATGAATTGCCAGATGTACTTTCTAAATTTCCAGACGCATTAAATACTCCTGAAAAATTAAATGATGCTTTTGATCCTGCTAGTGTAATGTAAATATGTGCTTCGTCAGTTGTAGTATAATCGCCAGTCCATGTTGTAGAAAATTTCTGGCCAGACAACTGTCCCGTGTCTTTTGGAACAACATATGAGATTCCAGATGAAAGAAAACCATTATTTTCAATGTTGTCTTGAGTCCATTTTATACTGATGTCTGATTGACTTGACACTTTAGTAACTCCATTAGTTCCAGGAATTGGCCATTCTAATTTGTACATCCCATTTCCTGGGACAGAAAATCCAGCCCCTTGAATGTTTATTTGTGTTGAATCTTCTTTATTATTTGAGATGATTAAACTTCCACTTAATGGGGGAATTATGAATTCAGTTCCTAACATTAAACCATTATTAGATTGCCAATTTGTAGTGCCATGATTTGAATTAACATTTGTTTGTAAAATTAATTTTGAATTTTTTGAAGATTCTAATGTTATTAATTTCGGTTCATTAAATTCAAAACTTTTCGCCCAAATAGAACCGTCTCCTATTTTGTTTACTTTTTCAGTAATTTCTTCTTCATCTGTAATCAAATTAATTAAATTTTCATCATCAGAAATCAAATTAATTACATTATTGCCAGCAGGTAGTGGAATCCTCCAAATTGTTCCTAAATCATTGTGATTTGGATTATTTGGTTTTACGAATGTGACTCCTCCATCACCTAAAATTAGCATTATTCTCAATTCAACATCACTAATTATTGTTGTTTTTTCTATTGAATTTTCAATAGGTAAATTAATCTCTAATATGCTGTTTGAATCAATAGTGTAAGTTAATTCATGTTCGCCTTGAATCAACGTCATTGAGGATGATGTGATACTTGAAGTAATTTGGGATTTTGCAGATATTATCAGGTTTCCTAAAATTGGAGGAATTTCATATCTCCATTTTGATTCGAATTGTAAATGTAAATCATCCATGCAATATGAACTTAATTCACCTGATGGATATCTTATGTCAAATTGATTATCAAAATTCCCTGCATTTCTTAATCTAAGTTCGGAATTCTCTTTCCAAGATGATGAAAACCAAATTCCAGTATCTTTTAAATCCCATTCTAATTTTCCTAAAACAGGTTCAATTTGCATTTCTGAAGAACTTCCTGGCAATCCACGTTGAGCTAATTGAGATTCATATTCAGATAAATCTTCAAATTGTGAAACAGCGTCACTAGATTCTATTGCACCTTGTAATTCATTAATTACTGGAACAATTGAAACAAGCATGATACTAATTATGCTCATTACACCTGCAAACATCAAAACAGTCGCTATTGCAGAATTAGCAGCCTTTTGATCCGAAATCAGGGTATTGATACGATTCATTTAATCACCACTCTATGTAGAACAATTTCTGTAAGTACTGATTTTTCAAGAGGGTGTATGCTTATGCCGTCAATTCCAGAAACTCTTTTCCAAGGCCCTAAACCTTCGAATGTATCAACAGTTCCAGACGCTAAATTCAAATTATAATCTTCAATCCAATAAGACATATATCTATCAGTCATTGATTCGTCAATTTCATTTGTCATTTTCATTCTAATGTTCCTTACATCACCATCAAATAATGTCAGTGGTCCCTCAGAAATCATTTGTAAACTAAATGGGCTGGATGTTCCTGAAAGTAAACTCATATCAACATCAACTAGTACAAAACTAAGTTGTTGCGAATCATCAGGCATAGAAAAATGACGTAGAGAAGGGTATCTTGTTACTTTATATGCTTCATCAGACAATTTTTCTAATCTTGCTCCATTCATCAAATCAATATCAAAATTTCCTGTTGATAACGCAGTGTCTATTCCAATTCCTGAAAGTTCTAATCTTACGAATTTATGTATTATGATGTCATTTGTATTGTATATTTCTACAATTAATAATTTGTCTACATAACTATCAAAATTCACATTGACCATCTCAGTATTTTCTTCAAAATTTAATGTATGTGTTGTAATGTTGCCCCCATTATTTACAATTGCGTAAGTTGCAGTATTATTCATTGATTTAATATTTACAGAGTTAAATGATGATAGTTCTACTTCAACAACATCAAAACCAGAAACATCACCGGAAATAGTCCAAACTTCAGCACTGTCTAGATTTGAAATTGAGGTAGAAGCAAGCTCAAATGTTTGTATTGAACCTGTATCTTGTGGTGATGAGCCGACTAAACGTATTCTTTCATCTATTTGATCGGCAATTACTTTTGCTTGAGACCAATTTTTATTGTCGTCATAGTCCGAAATGTAAGGCTGTAAAATTATCATTGTAGATGAGAGGACAATTACGATCATTGCTAATAACATGACCATGCCAATGACGTCACTGAGTGCAGACTCATCATTCTCTAATTTACGCTTCATTTTCATTCATCAACCTGTAGATTATGTTTTTATAGATATTTTTTCTTTATCTTCTTGCCCCAAAAAATGACTGAACTCAGGCCCGTCTTGTAGGGAAATTGCGATGTCACCGGTAAAAATGTCGTCAATATGGTATAAAACTGTACTCTCTGCAAGGTGTGGTTTATTATTTGCTTCTGAAAGATGAGTTAGCACTATGCTTTTAGTTTTGGAACTTATTACTTTTGACAATAAATTACCTGTTTGTTTATTTGATAAATGCCCGCCTCTATCCATTATTCTATTTTTTAATTTATCAGGATATGGTCCTGAAAGCAATCTTCTCAAGTCATAATTTGCTTCAATTGAAATGTGTGAACATCCTTGCATGTGTTTAATAACTTCATCAGTATAACATCCTAAATCAGTTACTACGCACGTTTTTTCTCCATTTTTTGTAACTATTGAAAAACCCACATTTTCAGCACCAGAATGAGGTACAGGAAATGGTAAAAATGTAACATCAGATAAAACTTCAATACGGTCTAAACTTTCAAAAATTTCTAAATTCTTTTTATCTAATATGCCTAGTTTTTCAGCTGTAAAATAATTACATTTTACTGGAATATCCCATTTTTTCATTGCTATTTCAACACCACCTCCATGATCGCCATGATGATGAGAAATTAACATACAATCAATATCAGTTGGTTTAAGTTCCATGCTTGCTAGTCTTTTTTCTAATTGTCTGCCTGAAAATCCATTGTCGATTAATACATTGCCATTTTCACTAGAAATTAGAGTGGAATTGCCACGGCTTCCAGTTCCTAGGTGCGTAATGGATACTGACATCCTTTCATACCGAACGCGACAAGACTTTCAACTAATCGTAAATGTCAAATGAAAAAGTATGATTTATTGCCCAAATGGCAAATTGCAGATGTTTTGTACGAACATCGCTCCATCAGTCTCATAAGGTATTTGAGTCGGTCAAGTTTTGTCGGGTAGACGGGAGGTCTGGATATGCGTCGAAAACAAACAACTTTGATAGTCACTTCAATAATGATTTTTTCATTACTGACGATGTCTCAATTGCCAGCAATACAATCTGTTGAAAATGTACATCCTGAAGATGCTAATCAAGGCCCGCCTCCAGTTACAGATACAGATAGAGATGGTATCCCAGATGTTTGGGAACAACAGTTTGGAAATTCTTGGGATGCAATTTCAATTGATGGTAGAAGTAAATTTATTCAAGGTATGGATTATACTAATGGTTCAGATGGAATTTATGATCCTGATGGTTCTTCTGGGTTAAATTTGGATATGGATAATGATGGATTACAAAATGTAGAGGAGTATTGTTGGCCTTATCTAGTAGTTGATTGCTTTACAAATAGAACGGGTTTGACTGGTGAAGACCCCTTGGATCCCGAAGGTGGTTTCCGTCTTT
>NZKH01000026.1 GCA_002692465.1 Methanobacteriota archaeon
AGGCTAGTTTAGCCATATTTTTAACTAAATCAAAATCTAAGCCAGGAGGTAATTCATCAGATAATTTTACGATTCCTGAATTTAATGTAACCATACAAGTACCACACGTTCCAGAAGTACAATTTGTTGGTATAACTACATCACATAATTTAGATAATTCATTAATTGTTTCTGTACCGTCGTGTTTACTTAATCCAAGTAATTGACTTCCACGAAAAAATCTTATTACTCCAGAGAGATTTGAATTCTCTTTTTGCATAAATGATCCTCAACGTTCATCAAAATGTGTCCAACGACCTGTTTGTTTATTGAAATACAATCCTGCTTTTTTCATCCATTTATTAAATTTAGTTGCACCAGCACCTGTTCTAAGTATGAAGTCTTCCCTATCTTCTTGTGCTTGGATATATCCTTTAGCTGCTAATGTTTGATCTATCCAATCATTAATTGACATTAAACCAGCACTAATTGTACTTGCTTTAGCTGCTTCAGCCATCGCATCTGCACTTGCTCCAGTTCTCTCAAGGTCTCTCTTAATTAATTGCTCAATTGATTCATAATTAGATGCTGCTGGCTTAGGCGGCACTGCATCTCTAGGGGATTTACCCTCAATAATTTTAATTTTAGTTCCATTAACAATTCTTTTTTCAACTACTTCAGATAATTTGGAATTGAATATTTCTTCACATTCATAACAAATAAAGGACCAATTGTCTAACTCATCCATATTCCTAGATGACCTTGGGTCTAATTCATCACCACAAGTTGGACATTCATGTAAAATCATTAATGGCACTCTTTTCCTTCTAAAATCTACAATATCTTGAGGTAAACCATTCAAACTTAGCAATTCCCAATCCCTAGCTGCTTCCATATTTCTTGTTTCAAATTGGTCTCTAAGTTTCACTTTTTGATCATCTTTAGTTTCATCATCTAAATTATTGGCTAACTTAATTAGTAATTCACATGTTTTACCTAATCGATTCATAACAATTTTATCTGCCCTATATTTTTCTACTTTAGCTAATTTTAATCTTTCAATTTCTTCTTCTAAATCTGCTAAAATATCTTTTTGTTGACGTTTAAATCGCTCTTCTTCGATTTTATCCATCTTCTTTTTATCAGATGTTAAAACTTTAGACAAGTATCTCTGTCTACCTTGACTTGATGGTTCTGCTGAAATTACAGCCAAAACAGATTCTGCAACTTTCTTTTTCAAACCGTAATTATCAGTTAAAGTCTCTATTGTAATCTTTTTTAAATCACCAATTTTTAATCCAGCATCTGCTAAAGTCATAGAAGTTGTTTCATCTATTCCTCTACGTAATAAAGCCAGATAGGTGTCTTTCTTTGCCATGGTGCACTCCCTCCCCCGTGTCAGGCCGAAAAGTCGGTCATATGTTAACTCAGTGCTTACAATTCTTTTTGAAATTTCATGATTTGTGCCGAAAATTCAATCCAATCATCTAAGGTAAGTTGTTCTGGGCGGCTATCAAAAAACCCCTCTCCCATTGATAAAAACGATTTATTCAGGATATTTTCCCACTTATTTGGATCAAAGCCGTGCTTTAATTTTAATTTGGATGGTTGGCGTTTTAAGGAATTGCGTAATTTTTTTCTTCGCTGATTAAAACTGGCTGCAGATATTGCTCGAATCAACCTTTTACTTGGTGGTTTAAGGTTCTTTGAATTTAAGTAATTCAAAACTGTTTCTGAATTTAATAAATCTCTTCTTTTTAATTTAACTAATCTACTTTCAACCTTAGGTTGTGGTTTAAAACTTGAAGGGGATATTTTCTTTCCAAGAGTTATCTGCCAATCTAATGAAGTTGTAATCCATAATGGCCCCCTGTTTGAAATATTGTTATCGGCACAAATTCTTTTAGCAAATTCTTCTTGAAACATAAAAACACAATTTTTAATTCCATTTCCATCATTACAGATTTTACTAATTTTTTCTAATAACGGACTTGATATTTGGTATGGTATATTTGCAACAACATCTGTAATATCTAAAGGCCATTCCACTTTCAAAGCATCACCTTCGATTAAATTTAATTGATTTAAATTAAGTTCATTTTCAAAAATATTTGATATATGATTACAAATCATATTATCAATTTCAATTCCAATTACTTTATGCCCATGTTGTAATAACTTTTGAGTCAAAGCTCCAGGACCTAAACCAATTTCTAAGATTATTCTATTTTCGTCCTTAGAATCTAATTCAGCTAATTTACCAATTGATTCAATTACAGAGTCATCAATTAAAAAATTCTGACCTAAATCCTTATTTGAATAATAATTAGAAAATAAAATATCAGCTAATTGTCTTGAAGTATACACGTTACTCAAACTGCACCAATATTTTGTTTAATTACATCAAGTATTAATTCAATTTCAGAAGCATCTAAAGAAATTCTTCTACTTGCAAGAATTGCTCTAACTTCATCATTATTCAATGGCATAACTTCTGCTAATTTTGCAGCGATCTCTGGATATTTTGAAATGCTATCCATCTCTAAAAACATGCTATACATTTCTTGAAATACTTTAGATTCTGTTTTATACCCATTACGTAAATCACTTGCAGACCATTCAGCATGTTGTAATGCCATTTTTTGCTCATAAGTTAAGAAACCTCTACGTTTTTGTGTTTCTATCAATGCGTCCCTTACTAATGCATAATCAATATACTCGTCTTCTGCCATTTTTTCACATCCTATTCAACTGAACGTAGGTGTTCAGGACGGGCAACTACTGTTTTTAATTTGTTTCCGTCCATTACGCTAACTACCCACGCAGCACCTTGTTTTCCAGTAATAACTCCAGTCCTACCTTGAAATCTACGATTAGGCATTCCCTTTTGTTGACCTCCATCAATTACTATTGCCACTCTATCTCCCTCGGAGTATTGGTGTATAATTCTATCAATATTTAATCGACTTCTTTCAGTCTTGCTTCTACTAGCAATAAACCTTGTTCCTTGACGCTGCCCCTTAGACCTTTTCATACTTAACGCCTCAAACCACAAACTGGTGCGTTGCGGCCACCAGCCCACCTATAATAAGTCAATCGCCTAATCTGAATGTATGTCAAGAACGTCTAACCACTCAACTTCACACTTTAAATCAAGTAATTTTGCGACTGAAGGCTCTGTTCTTCCGTTATCTGAAGTCACCATCTCTTTGATGTAAGTGCCTGATTGTGCTTTTAATTTAAATTCTACAATTTTATCATCTACTTTAATTTCATAAAGATCAATTATTTTCCTTTTCCTAATTTTATCTGCTCGACGATGAGAAACTCTTTTTGGAGTCCTTTGATTTAATTCGACACCATTTAACTCTGAGATTTTGGAAATTATTTCATCATCTGTTAATTGAATTTCGAATTCATTCCCTTCATCATCTACATTTAATAATTTAAAACAAATATGATATGATTTATCTGCTGCTGCATCTTTAACCCTTACAACTTCAGATTTATTTGAAATTCTCAATGGTTGTATCTCAACCCTTCCAGAAGCAGCTTTATTGACTAATTTTGTTAATTTATTTAAATCTGCAAATCTTTTCTTTGGATTTTTTAATTCAATTACAGTAGGCCTTCCATTACCTAAACAGCGAACATCAATATCTTCTCTACCCATTGAATGAGTGGAATGTGAATCTGCCAAGAAAACTTCTAACAATGGATCTGCAATTAATGATTGTACGGATTCAAGATATTGTAATCCAGTATTATCGCATTTTTCACATCCTCTACCTTTACAAGTTCTACAATTCCATTTAGTCTGTGGCAAACCTCTCTCAAATTTACAATACCTAGTGTAAAGATATAATGAACGGCATTCTAATTTTACAGATAACGTCAAACAATCAATTAATGCAAGAATTTCTGGAAATTCGTTGACAATGTCAAAATCATTTTCTAAAAGTGTTCTAATCATTGTTGAGATTTCTGAAGATAACGCTTGTTTCAAATTAGAACTCCTTTTTGCTCCAAAAGTAGTTCTAATATATTCTTCTGATTCTAATAAATCATTAGGTAATTGAAAACCAAGTTGTAATCTTGAAAATTCAAAATCATTTAATTCAGAAATTAATCTTGAAGTAATTATATCAATTTCAGAAAATAAATTTTCACAAAGGGGACAAACTGTTTCATCAATTTCTAAGCCGGGGTTTAAGTTCAAAACTTCGTTTCTAACCTCTAAACCAGCATCTTTTAACGTTTTTTTAATTAAAGAAACTCCACCTACTCGTCCTAAACAAAAATCGCAACATCCAATTCGAACTAAATGAGTCTGCCCACTAATAGAAGGAGCCGGGGAAATTTCATAATTATCTTCAAAATAATCAAACTCTTCATCTTTGGATTCAATTTCATTTAAATTATCTTCTTCAAAAATACTTTCTCCGGTACCATATTGTGCTGAAGAATAACTAGTCCAATCCTCTTCAACTTCATCTTCAGTCATTAAATCACCCAGTAGTTCAAGTCGGGATGAACCATACAAGAACACGTTTCCTAAAATGACTTAGTATTAATTATTTTCAACTATTAATTATTCTTCTTCTATTGGTTTTTCCAATAAACAAATTGCAGAGGTTGTAATAATTAAAGCTGCTATTAATGATAAGCCAATCATAGCTGCAGAATAAAATCCAAACAAATTAAACACACCCATGGGTGATAATGTAATCACTGCAAATCCCATAATATCAGACACTGCTGCACCAAAAAGAGCAATTCCTGATGTGCTTACTACATTTTGTAAACAAACGGAGGGTTGTTCTTTTTTGTTCTTATTTTTCTCTTCCCTGTATCTTTCTGTAACATGAATACAATAATCAATACCAACTCCGAGAGATAATGAAGATATTACCAAGGTAATCACATTCAAACTATCACCCATCAAATAAATAAAACCATATAACCAAATGACCACTAAAATTATTGGTAGAGTTGTTAATACAGATTGTTTAAAGGAACGGAAACCAATCCAAAGTGTTGTTAATACCAAAAAAGTTCCAAAAATTAACGATCTTTGAAACTCACCTTCAAATTTTTCAGATGCAACTGCCCTGGAAACGGGTTCACCACAAGGTATTACCCAACTAACAGGGTAATTTTCATCCAACAATGCTTCTTCTAAATTTGTATGTTGACCATTAGATTTACTCAAATTTGTAAATGGACTTGCATCTCTCATCAATTCATCAAGAAATAATCCGACTTCAGGAAAGTTTTCAGCTTGACGGATTCCATACCTCATTACCATATGAGTATATTTTGGTTCATCGCCTGAAATTGTTAACCAAGGCTTAGCAGGGTCTAATGTATCACTTGGATAAATATACAATTCAACAACGGATTTAGGAATTGCTGCACCTGTAGAACTACTTTCTGGCACGCCATAAAGATAAGTAAAGCCAAAGAAAAAGGCCAAACAACCTCTATCTCTAAAATCTGGATAATTAAAGTTTAACAAATGTGGATTACTTGCAATTTGGAGAGGATCTAATTCCATTTCCTTTGGCAATAATTTTTGAAGATAATTAAAACCTTCTTCGTCAGAAAAATTAAGACTTGAACATCCAACTCCATTTTCTTCTGCACTTGTATTCCAACCAACCTCTTCAAAAGGCGTTATATTATACAACATTGATGCTAATGAACCCACTACAATCTCATCTATTGCATTTAAGTCAGCATTATTATTTGCATCTCTTCCAATCTTGTCTGCAACTTCACCATCAGGACCGATTTTGTCAATATTTTCTCTAAATTCTGGAATTCCTGCTAAAACACTGGGATGTAACATATCACCCTCTATTAGAATCGCCGCTTGTTCTCCTTCTGTTGGGAATCTATCGATTACTATAGCAACGCCCGCGGAAAAATCTGCATCAGGGTCTAACATATCTTCCACTTCAAAGTCTCCTTCCAAAGAATTCATGCCAATTAAGGAAGGTACTGTAATCAAAAGTGCTAACACTACAATAATTAATGGATTCTTTCCATTAGTTGAGAATTTTGCAAACTTTTTCAGCAGATCTCCAACTCCATCTTTACTTAATTCTCTTTCAGGATTTAATTTTCCTTTGGATGACAAATATTCATCAATACTTAATCTCACTAAAGGAACCCAAATCCCAGTCAATAAAAATGCTGCAAAAACACCTGCTGCTGCTTCTATTCCAAAACTGCGAAGTGCTGGTATATTAGAAATCAAATTTGAACCAAATGCCACTATTGTTGTTAAAGAAGTTAGCAAAATTGCTCTTCCAACCCTATCTAAAGTTATCCTTGTTGAAGATACGATGTCTTTGGAATTTCGCCTTTCTTCCTTATATCGATGAAGAACATGTAGAGAATCATCAATACCTAAAGCAATAATCAATATGGGTAAAAGATTAGAAAATTGTGACCTAAAAATTATTGAGATGCCAAAAAAATTCCCAATAGATGCTATCCATCCAATAAATCCTTGCATCCAAATTAAAGATAAGCCTAAAGCAGCCATAACCAACAATACATCTGTTCTTCTTCTCAATGAAAGCCATAAAAATAAACTAATAATAATCAACATTATTATGATTAATCCAATACTTGATTGCATTTCTCTATTAACTTCTACATTTATTCCAGTAGGCCCTAGTAACAAAGTTACAGTAGAACTATCTGTCATTCTAACTTCTCCTTCTAGAGCTAGCAAACTCCATTCAAATGCACATGGAGTTCCATCATCAGATAGTTCGGAACATTGATCAGAATTGTATATTGGAGGGTTAATTACCAATTCACCGTTATTAACTAAATAGCCACCAACACTAATTTTTCCATCAATTAATCCAACTTCTTTTTCTTGATAGGCTTCTTTCCATACAAAGGTCCATCCATCATTTTCTAGTGAAATTTTATCAAGATGCATTAAGATCCAAGTTGAACTTGCTGTCCATCTCCCTTTAACTAAAAAATCTGTATTAGTAATATCCCCATTTAAGGGTCCAAGTACGTTAGATGTGCTATCTTGAACAAATGTTCTATCATTTGATAACCACCTAACAAAATTACCATTAGAGTTTAAAATAATCCGATTTACTGCCAAATCTATATGTTCTTGAGTTAAGTTTTGATCATCAAATTTCAAACACTCTAATTCACCACAATCATCCCAATTCGTTGCAGGTGGTACTAAATTACCATAGATATCAACTGTTGGATTAGTGATATAACTTTCATTATTCATGAAAGTTCTCAAATGATTAGGTATTGTTAAAATTCCATTACTTTCGACCCCTACAACATCATTTACCATGGGAGTTAAATAATCTGAAATTAAATTATTTTCTATTACTTCTGTCTTTAATTCAATTTCTCTTAAAATTGTTAAATTTAGTATTCCTCCTTTCGGATCTTTTATCGGGTTTTCTAAATCATAAGGTACTATTTCTTCCGATTGAGGTAATTTAGTATAATCGAAATTTCCATTTTCTAAAACTCTCTCTTCTGGAGAAAAACCAGTTCCTATGAACATCGGGTCCCTAACAGTTACTAACAATGCGAAAATCTCACTTGATGTAGATAATTCTTGATTAACAAACTCTTCTGCAATAATTTCATCAGCATCAATATTATATGCTTCTAAATCAATTGGTTCTAATGCTTTAATTGCACTTGGTAATAACAAAATAGTTAATAGAAATACCACTAAATGAACTTTGTTTTTTTGAGGTATTAAAAAATTAGCGAGTCGGAAAAAATATCTATCATTGGTAGCATCACGACCCATATTAAAAATCCCACATATTTTACTTCATAACATTGTGTATTATTGCATAATTTTTCTTTTTTTTAAATAATAATTGAAAATTGTATCAATATTTTTTGGCGGTTTGCTTTAAATGTCGTTGTAAGGTCGCACGGCCGCTGAGGATTATATATGGCCGAAGTTGATACTGATGGGGAACAACGTAGATTTGAAGATACTGTGCAAGAATGGCAGGATTCTATCGAATCAAATGTTCGTAAAATAGGTAAAGGTTCATGGGCAAGAATCTTAAGAATGGCTAGAAAACCATCAAAAAAGGAATTAAAACAAACGATTTATGTCTGTGGAATTGGTATGATAGTTCTCGGATTCATAGGTTTCGTAGTTTTAGTGATAATGGATAATTTCCTTCCTTGGGTCTTTGATTCGTTAATGAATTGAGTTGATTAAAATGGCTGATAGTTACATTGTGTTTGTAAGACATGGAGAAAAATTGTTGCTCATGAAAAGAGCAAGTGAAGAATTTTTAGGACAATGGGATGGAGTTTTTGATTATGGTGATGGCCACGATCAAGAGGCTGTCATCAACAGAGTTTCCGAATCTACGGGAATTTCCTCTGAAAACTTGACTTTTGTAAGAGCAGCAGAAAATGCAAGATATATTGAAATTGGAAATAGAGTTTCTGACATTACTCCGGTTTTAGTAATTAGTGAAACTGATGAAGTTACTCCATCTACAATTTATGATGATTTTATTTGGGTTGACCCTGGAGATATCTCCTGGGAAGATAGAGAAAAACATAATTCAAGAACTCTTTGTTATACAGATAATAGAGTAGATGGTTCTGAAAGATGGTTAGTTGAAATGTATGGAGATGTTGCTTCTTGTCTTTACATAGTTAAAACTGCAATTGGTTCCGAAAAGAAAGTTTCTCAGGAAATGCATGCAAGATTATCAGGTACAGGAAGTCTCCAATCAGCATTAGGAGAAATTTTCAGTGTTCTTCACCCTACTCAAATGAGAGGATATGTATTTGTTGAAGCAAGTGCTAAACACCATGTTGAGAAATTGATTGGTCGTGTTGGAGGTAAAGATCGTGCTAGTAGAGGAGTAGTTTCTACTACACCATTAAAGAACGCAAAAGGAGTTCTTGGTGCTGAAGTACCATTAAAAGATGTATTACCATACTTAGAACCAAAATCTGCCACAACAGGAATTGATATCGGTTGTCTAGTAGAGATTGTTAGTGGAGCTTTCAAAGGTGAAAAAGCAAGAGTAATTGCTGTTGCAGATACTAAAGAAGAGATTTCAATGGAATTATACGAAGCAGATATTCCTATGACATTAAACATGCGTGCAGACCATGTTAGAGTAATTGAAAGGATTGAATGAGGGATAACCGCGATTAAATAGGGGAAGTAGGTCGCAGAGTCGCTACAGAAAGGTGAAAATCATGTCAGACAACTGGACTAGCCGTCGTATTCGTAAAGCACTAGGTGTGAAAAAATGCAATGGAAGTTGGGATGCTGCTGTAGAAGAATTAACTATGGATCAAGTTATTACAATCGCTAAGGAGAAAAGTTCTGATTTAACTGGTGCTGACGTGCGTGCAATGGCTAGAGAAGTTATTGGAACATGTCAATCAATGAGAGTCTGTGTGGACGGAATGAGGCCGAAAAAAGTCATCCAAGCAATGGATGCAGGAGATTATGACGGGAAATTCAATTAATCAAAACACGAATTGCGGGAGAGGTGTTCCTCGTGGACCGCAGAGGTGATAAAAAATGGAAGAAAAAATAAACACTGCTTTGAAATCTGCTCTAGAAAGAGCACCCGAACGTAAATTTACAGAGTCTGTAGAACTTGCTTTTACTCTGAGAGATGTTGATTTAAAAATTCCAACAAACCGTGTCCAAGAAGAAATAAGNCTTCCTCATGGTCGAGGGAAAGAAATCAAAATTGCTATGTTTGCTGCNGGNGAATTAGCNACAAAAGCAAAAAAAGGAAATATNCACATTATTGATCCTTCTACAATTGAAGATCTTGGTGGTAACAAAANTTCTGCTAAAAAATTAGCAAATAAATATGATTATTTCCTTTCAGAAGTCCCTCATATGGGTCTTGTTGGTAGATATCTCGGTGTTGTTTTAGGTCCAAGAGGGAAAATGCCTAGACCGGTTCCTCCAACAGTTGATCCAAGTATGATGGCTGCTGGGTTAAAGAACACAGTAGTTGTTAGAAGTCGTGACAAAATGACTTTTCATGTTCCAATAGGAACAAGAAGTCAAACTGAAGAGCAACTTATGGAAAACGTAATGACTGTGTATAACAGAGTTACATCAAAATTAGAAAGAGGTATTGGAAACATTAGATCATTGTACATTAAAACGTCAATGGGGCCTGCAATTCAAGTAGAGGTGATTAACTAATGAAAGCAAAAGCAGCACCTTGGAAACATGGAACTATTTCAAAATTAAATGATGACATCAATAAAGGTGGAACTTTAGCAATAATTGACGTTCACGGAATTCCAGCTGATGCTATGCTGGGCATGAGAAAAACATTACGTGAAGCAATGTCAATAAGAGTAGCAAAGAAGAAACTGATGAATCGTGCTTGGAATGAAGCTAATCTAGATACTGAAATTCTTGATGAAATGTATGGAAATGCCGTGCAACCTGCATTAGTTCAAACATCAAAATACGATAGTTTTGCTTTATTTTCTGAATTAAAAAAGACAGAGGCTGGAAGAGCTGCAAAACCAGGTGATGTTGCTCCAAAAGATATTGTTGTAGAAAAACAAGATACTGGGCTTGCACCAGGACCAATAGTTGGTGATCTAAATTCAATTGGGATACCTGCAAAAATCATGAAAGGTTCCGTTCACATTCAAAAAGACACTGTTGCGATTAAAGAAGGTGAGACTTTTGAAGGTGATTTAGGGATGATGCTTTCTAAATTAGGCATCAATCCAATTGTCACAGGTTTAAGATTAATTTCTACTTATGAAAATGGAACAAAGTTCACTCCTGACATTTTAGATATTAACTTTGATGACTTCCGATCAGATGTTATTGGCGCTGTTTCTGCAACATTCAACTTAGCATGTAATGTTGGTTGGTTAACTACACAGACAATGCCAACAATGTTGTCTAAAGCATCTTCCGAAGCAATGAATGTTGCTGTGGAAGCAGGAATTATGACTGACAAAACATTACCGATCTTTATTGGAAGAGCTAGTGCTTCAATGCTTGGATTAGCTTCCAAATTAGATTCCTCGGCCCTCGATGAAGAGTTGGCCTCACAATTAGGAGCTGCTGCTACAGCCGCTGCCGCAACTACACCAGTAGTTGAAGAAACTGAATCTGCACCCGCTGAGGCAGAGGAAGAAGAGGAAGATGAACCTGAAGAATTTGGGGGACTTGGCGACCTGTTCGGTTAGAACAAAAAATAAGAGGTGAATAAAAAATGGAATATGTATATGCTGCTATGTTACTGCATTCCGCAGGCAAGGAGATTAATGAAAAGAACGTGAAAGCCGTACTAAAAGGTGCTGGCGCTGATGTTGACGATGGTCGTGTTAAGGCTTTAATCGCATCATTAGATGGTATTGACATCGAAGAAGCAATGTCAACTGCTGTTGCTGCACCTGTAGCCGCTGCTCCTGCAGCAGGTGGATCTGGTGCTGCTGAAGCTGCTGAAGAAGCTCCTGCTGAGGAAGAAGAAGAAGAAGAAGAAGCTGGATTTGAAGGTCTAGGTTCACTCTTTGGTTAATCAAAGCAATAAGAGAAATACCGAGCAATATTTGCACGTGGGGGACTTAGGTCCACATTTCGGTCAATGCCTCTTAGGCCGTTAACAGACAAAAATAAAACAAGATTTCAAGGCTAGTACATCCTAGCGTTAGCATGGCGAAACTCCAGACTGTAGAGTTTTCAACTTGTTTGAAACCAACAGAAATGATTCGGGAGTTAAGACAAATTGTTGTAAATCATGGATGGAAATATGAACGTATAGATGCTGTTCGTACAGTTGATCGATTCGCAATAATATTACCAATTACGCAACTTGCAAAAAGCCTGGGAATTAAAATCACAAATGGACCATATAAGGGTTTAGAAATGTTATCTTGGAGTCACACTCCTGGTTCATCAGGAAGTTTACATTTCACATCATGGTGCTTTCCAATAAAAATAAACCAAGAAGATTTTGAAAAATTAATTAAAATGTGGTCAACAAAACTTTCACGGAGGCCATGGAAATGGACATTTGGTGAAAGATCAATTATTGGATACTTCCATCCAGTATTTGGAAAATCAAAAAAATTCTTCAAAAGCATGGGATTTGACGTCAAATCAAAGGTTTGGCCAATTGATTGTGATGTTGAATTGAACACTGATTTTGAAGAAGAATAGGTATTAAATTCATAACCCCCTTTGTTGTGGGGGATTTAATGTTCGACATAACGGAGACGTTAGAGCGGCTTCAAAATGATCGCCAATTTTTAGCTACTGTAGTTTTAACAATGTTCTTTTTAGCAATATTTCCTATTTATTTTTCCAGTGCCGGTGGTGCTGGAGATGGCAGTATGAGCGCTGTTGCTGATTACAAAGTTGAAGGAAATCTAGAATATATCGAATTAGATAATGCTACAGAATATATTTTTGATGGTGAAACACTAGAGCTTGCTTTCACAACAGATGTTATTGATGATGCAAGTTCAAAAAATATTGTTGGGGTTGAAGTTTCAATGTCTTATGGAGAAGATGAAAGTACATCCGGAAATGTTCCAGGGGGTTGCGCAGGACCCGCAGGTGGACAACCTGCTGCAGACACTATTTCAGGAACTGTGAGTCATAATTCAGACAATGAAAGCGGAGATGGACAAAATAATGGAGGTGATGGTAGCCACATAGTAGAAATTTTATGGTATAATGAATCAATACTAGGGTCTACTGTTTCAGGATTATCAAAAGCAAAAATCATTGAAGAATTAGATTCAAATGGCGAAGGCTTAGGAGAATATCAAGTAGAAATTGGAGTTACTGCCGAAGAAGGGAATTCTCTGGCGACATGTGATAGAAGCGACGAGGGAGAAGAAGTAACTTATTCTGTGAAATTAATTGTTTTAGATTTAGATAACGTTACAATTTCAACAGAATTAGAAACTGAAACTGGGGAAGATGCTTAATCCTGATTCAAGAATTCTGTAATATCTAGATGTGGACTAATCATTCTATTTACTTCTGATTTTATCCAAACTAAGTTTTCATCATTAATTGCTTCAGCACGCATTACAAAAATAGGTTCTGTATTTGAAAGTCTACAAAGACACCAACCTACAACTTCACCATCTTTTTCAAAATTAAATCTAATTCCATCAATAGTTGAATTTTCTAGCCCTTCTGAATTTATTGTATCTATTATAGATTGCATTAAAGCAAATTTATCAATGCATTCAAAATGAACTTTTGCTTCACCTGTTGATGAATAAACAGGTAATTTAGAAATCAAATCACTAAATTTGCCATTAGGCTCTAAAGATCTCGATACTAATTCTACTAACCTGGCAGAAACATACAAAGCATCATCAAAACCTGGCCAATTATCATTGAAAAATATGTGTCCACTCATTTCACCTGCTAATGGAACTAAAGGATTTTCACGCAATGCCTGCTTTTGAAATGAGTGCCCAGTACGCAACATTAGTGGAATTCCTCCATGTTCTTTAATGACCTTTTCAACTGCCATTGAACATTTAACATCAAAAATTACAGTGCGTTCTTGCTCACTAAGTCCTTCCCTTTTCTTCAAGACATCTATAGCAAAAAGTGCTAACATCTTATCTGGATGAATGAAGTTTCCTTTTTCATCAACAAGGCCTACCCGATCTCCGTCTCCATCAATACCTATACCAAAATCACAATTATTTTCTCTAACTACTTCTGCTAAATGTTGCATATTTTCTATTCTTGTGGGGTCTGGTGGATGATTAGGAAATTGATTATCCCAATCACAAAAAATTGGGACTGTGTCTACTTCTAAATTATTGAATAAATCTAACATAGCCGGCCCTGCAACAGCATTTCCACAATCAATTGCAACATTTAATCGTCTTTTTGGCATCTCAAGACTATTGATTATAGTATCAATATGATTTTCTAAAATATTCTTATTTGATATGCTTCCTTCACCAGCTTTAAACTTAGATTGTAAAAACACATCTAATAATTCTTGAATTGATTCTCCAGCCATCGCAGAAGAGCCTTTATTCATTTTAAATCCATTATATTCTGGAGGATTATGTGAAGCTGTAATCATCACACCGCCATCTACATCCAACACATGTGTTGCATGATACATAGTTCCTGTAGGAACTATTCCAAGATCATAAACATGAACTCCTGATTCAACTAAACCCGAAAGAAATGCATTATGCAATTGTGGACTACTTTCCCTAATATCTCTTCCAACAACTAAACTGTTTAAATCTAGATAAGTTGCTAATGCGGCTCCTAAACGATGGGCAAAAGATTCCGTAATTACTTCTCCAAAAATACCCCTAATATCGTATGCTTTGAATACTGAACGAACACCTTCGACGTCAACCCCCTCGGGCCATTCAAGATGTCGGGACATGATACTCCGTAGTGCTTATTCTCTTTATTCAGTCGCCTGAACTACTATTTCAATTCCAGCATTTTTCGGTAAATTTCCTGCTTCAAATGCTGCTCTAGCTGGTGGTATTTCGACTCCTTCTAACCATTCCGAATATACTTCATTCATAGAATTAAAATCATTAATATCTGCAAGAAGAACCTGTGCAAAGCAAATATTATTTTTTGAAACTCCAGCTGCATGCAATAAATTATCTATTTTATTTAAACACGCTAGAGTTTGTAATTTAATATCATCTCCTGCTTCTGGTGCTATTTGTCCTGCTAACCAAATCATTCCATTTGATTTAACCCCTGGAGAATAAGGGCCATACGTTTTTCCACCATCTACTTCAATTCTTTCCTTAGGCATAATACTCCGATAAGGAGTTATGCCATAGAAATTGTGGCTATGAAATCACATAGAATTAACCAATAAATTCATTACAACAAAAATTTGTTGTTTTTCTACATTAATATACATAATCATATAACATATAGATTTTAGCGTCATTATATAATGAAGGCAGAATATTCAACGGAAGGTCCTATTCTAAAAGTTAAATTTATTTTAGAAAATGACGATGGAAAACCAACTTCACGTGGAGTTAGTATGGTCCGAGACGTTTTGGAAATACGATTAAATGATTCTTTGAGTGCTTCAAAAATACATCATGATCATCTTGCACTGATTACCCTTATGTCAGTTCATCCTTTTGTTCGTGAAGTTCTTAATATGGATTTGAAAGTCAGTTCTGAATTTGCT
>NZKH01000027.1 GCA_002692465.1 Methanobacteriota archaeon
CAAAATATGTATTTAATGAGTGGATTAAATGCTCCTATAAATGATGAAGACGATTTAAATATTTTAGATGATGATGATGAAGATGATGATGAAGATGATGATGATGAAGATGACTTTGGTGAAAGTAGCAGTAAACCAAAAAGACGCCGAGTAAATAGAAAATAATGAGGCTCTGAAATGTCATCAGTGGAAATCAAGGTTGCAGCAAATGGTTGGAAACAATTTATTGATCCAAGAGAATCAAAAATATTGATATGTTTACTAGCGATTCCAATATCAATTTATTTTGAATTTATTAATCATAATTATACGGGAGTATTTATTTCATCATTATTTGCAATAATGCCGTTAGCATGGTTAATGGGTAGAGCAACAGAAGAGATTGCACTAAGGGTAGGTCAAGGATTAGGTGCCTTTTTGAATGCTAGTTTTGGAAATGCTGCGGAGTTAATAATTGTAATATTTTTATTGATTGGAGCAAAGGCTGCAAATGATGCAGGATCTTTAGATTCGGCAGCAAATCTAATCACGGTAGTGCAAGCGAGTTTAATTGGTAGTATTCTTGGCAATTTATTATTGGTATTAGGACTTGCATTTGTATGGGGCGGAATTAATCATAAAGAACAAACATTTAGCCCAAGTGCAGTTAGTACTAACAGTTCTTTATTGATACTAGCAATGCTAGCTTTGATAATCCCGGCAACATTTTCTCAATCTGGCGACCACTCAATTGAAACTATTGTTAATTTATCAAGAGTAGCATCAATTATTTTATTGGGTTTATATGGACTGTTTTTATTATTTCAATTAAAGACACATTCACATTTGTTTGTAAATTCTACACATCATGAAGAAGAAGAAGCATCTTTAACAATGAAGCAAGCAATAATTTTGTTAGTTAGTTCTACGGTATTAGTTGCTGTTATGGCAGAATTTTTAGTTGGTAGTATTGAACATAGTGCTGAAGCATTAGGATGGCCTCCATTATTTATTGGTGTAATATTAATACCATTATTTGGAAATGCAGCGGAACATTTTACAGCAGTAACAGTTGCAGGTAAAAATAAAATGGATTTATCCATTGGAATTGCAATAGGTTCATCTACACAAGTTGCAGTATTAATTGCACCAATCACAGTTATATTTGGATGGATGTTAAATGTTAATATGTCACTACAGTTTGGATTATTTGAAACAATTGCTACTTTTGTTGCAGTATTAATTGCTAATAGTATTTGTTCTGATGGTAAATCAAATTGGTTAGAAGGAGCTATGTTGTTGGGAACATATTCAATTTTAGCAGTATCTTTTTGGCTTGCTTAATAGATATCTTCATAATATTCTTTTACAGCAATTTCAAGATTTTGTGAAATCTCATCAACGTTTAATGACATAGTAATCCCTCCATGTCTTAATTCTACACCATCAACCCACACATCTAAGCAATCAGAATTAGAGTAAACTAGATTTGCCAATAATCTTCTTTTTTCGAAACCATGAGGCCTCATTCTTATATCATCTAGATTCCAAGTAACCCAATCATTAGAACCCTTAGTAGATAATTTCCATAATTTTTCTGGGTTTAATAATGAAGCATCCCAATGATCATGACGTTGTACCATGCTCGCTAATTTTGCTTCTTGTCTTAAGTCGATTGAATTGTTACTAGCTGAACCATCAGTTCCCAATCGTACATCTACCCCTGCTTCAATCATTGCAGGGTAAGACATAGTTCCTCCAATACCTAATTTCATATTGCTCGTTGGACAATGAACGGCTTTAGAATTATGATTTGCTAAAATCCTCATTTCGTTTTTCTTTAACCAACCACAATGTGCAAGTACAGATTTATTAGATTCTAAAAAGCCAATAGAATTCAGATATTCAATAGGATAACACCCATGTTCTTTGTGGCAATTCGCAACTTCATTTCTAGTTTCAGAAGCATGTGTTAATAGATAAGAATCATGCTTTCTAGATAATTCACTCGCTTTGATTAAAGATTCTTCTCCACATGTATAAATTGCATGAGGGGCAACTGCATATTCCACTCTTGAATTTCCAGTACCTTCCTTTAGAAGATTATCTAAATCATTTATTGCTTGATTTGCTCCATTGGGATAAGAAGTAGTCGGGAAATCTGTTACGGTGCCACCTGCAATACCCTTTATTCCAGATTCAATTAATCCTGCAGCCATTTCTTTTGGGAAATAATACATATCACAAGCAAATGTCGTACCTGTTGCAATTAATTCAGCACAAGACGCTTTTGTTCCTAATTCAACTAATTCTGAAGTTAATTTTTTTTCTGTAGGGAAAATAATTTCTTCTAACCACCTTTGTAAAGGAAGGTCTTCGCCTGTACCACGATTTAATATCATAGCAAGGTGAGTATGCCAATTTTGTAAACTTCTAGTAATTAGACGATCTGAACCATTTAAATTGAATTTTACATCTTCGTCCCCATTAGATTTTGACCAACTACCGTCTTCATGTAGTAAAAAATCTCCTTGATGTAAAATACAATCTTCGTCGATTAATTGAGAATCACGATAGCGTACGGGAACCTCGGTCATGTGATGGGCTCTTGACCCATATGCATTTGATTTTTGCCTATTCTAACTTCCTTCTGGACAAACAAGCACCAAGTAATGCAATTATTGAGAGTCCTAAAGTAAAACTAGGCATTGGGTTTCCTGTATAATCTTCAGCCCAAAGATCATACAACTTTACATCAAAGTTTGTCTTTGGCCCTTCCATCCATGTATCGCCATCTTCTCCAGTAACTTCCATCATTCCACTCGTATATAGAACAACAGCACAATTTTCACTAACTACACCAGGAGAGTTTTCGGGGCTATTACATATCCAATTTACAGTCCATGTAAAACCATCATCATCAGTCCAGCTCCCCATCCACATTTGGTCAGAACTTGCATCAGTTCCTGCAGGTTGATTATGCACAGTAATATTTGCTAACACAGTTTGTTCGTCAATTGAATCACCATTTTCATCATAAGCAGGGGTGAGAATGTGAATTTCCAACTGTGCAGTCATGACTTCAATTTCACCAAATAGAGTATATTCAATTTGAACTTCATGAATTAGAGTGCCTTCGAAAGCATTACATTCTGCATAATTCAAATCATGAGGTGAAGTATCATACCATTCCTCTGTATGGTAATTCCAGCAACCCTCATTTATTACTCCTATTGCGTCACCGTCCTCATTATATTCCTCTTCAATTCTCCAATCAAATGAGGTACATTCCTCATAACCACCCCACATTAATTTTGTAGCAGCATCCTCATTTTCTGAATTAGTACATATTTCTTCATGAAATACTGATTCATCACGATCTAACCACAAATCACTTGCACCTCTATCCCAACCAGGAGTATCTTCAGTAACAAGTTCAATTACCACTTCATCACCATAAAGTAATGAAATGTCAAAGCTTTCAGTATCATTTTCCATTTTTAATGATTTCATTACAGGAGGAACAGTAGGCATTATTGCTAATTCATATGTCCATTCTCCAGCTCCTTCCATAGTTACAATGCCAGTAAATGTTTGCATTCCACTAGTTTCATCAATTGATGTTGTCCAATTTACTGCAGATAATTCTTCAGCAGTAGGTTCAGGCATATCAGGACCAATTTCAGTCTCTTCTATATCCGTCATTCCATCATCACCCATGCCCTGTCCCTCAGGGCCTGGTCCAACTTCGTCTAATGCATGTAAACAATCGGGATGTCCATCATTCACTTGATTAATCCAAATTATATCTCCAGTTCCGTCGTTGCATTCAAACCAATTGATTGGATTGCCATCAACATCATATTGTTGCTCATCAGATCCATCATCACAGTCTTCATCATCATCGTTTACAAATTCTAACAGAATTTCGGAACCATCTCCACAAACGAACGTCATATCGTGATGGTCACCGTGGTCAACGTGGCTATCATGATCTCCGTGGTCCTCATGGTCATCTTCTTCCTCATCTTCTGGGAAGATTTCTTCAAGAGCTTCTTCATAAGACCATTTATTATCGATTAACCACATAGCTTCTGGTTGGTATGTGTCCATATTTGTCATTACTTGATTTATGTAACCAGCATTAGAGAATTCTGGATGTTGGCCTTGAGTATCTTTCATTTGAATTTCCATTGACATTCCACCCATATTCATTGTCATTACCATATGGCTCGCAACTCTTTTTGTATTATTATCAAACATATTTATTACGACAATTTCTACATCTTCGTCACCAACAGAGCTAGGACTGCCTTCATCATCTGTTAATCCTAAAGTATCCATTGGTGCAGTGATAATCATATGAATCCCAAACTTTTCTTGATTATCAGCAGGAGCCATGAAATCAAGTTCAGCATCATCACTTCCATCAACTCCTAGCATAGCTAAAATATCTGTTGCAGAATATACAGCAGTATTGGTTTCACCTGCGGTGTTATTTGTATCATCTGCAGTGTTATTTGTATCATCAGCAGTGTTGTTTGTATTATTATTATTCGCATCGTTTTCAGTATTCTCTTCTACGACTTTTTCAACTTCTTCACCAGTACATCCAGCTAATGCTGCCCCGAAAAAAAGCATAATAACCAGTATGGTTCTTATTTTATCCATACTAACTGCTAAAAAAGAGTAGTATTAATACGATTCTACTATATTTTCTGTTTTTTTCTTAAATATTGATGCAAAAGTTATTACTAATATGTTTAATAAGATTCCGGGAGCAGGGATTCCTTTCTCTTCTTCAGTTACAATTAGATTCTTTGAACTTTCTTTAACCAATAAGAATGAGTCTCCAACTGTATTGTCTGTACGCACATATTCTACATGCATTGTTTCAGTGGTATGATTTACTGTGATATGCATTACTCCATGTGTAATCTCTCTATGAAATGACCAATCAGGTTGTTCGTCAGCATATTCATATGAGTCTTTACCCCCCACTCCTGCAACAATATGAATTGGAGAAAAACCTGAAACGAACATTAATCCCTCTTCATTTATTCCCCTAGTTGTAATATTTTCATTTACAACTGGCCATGTCCTTTCATAAAAATGATCATGGCCCCATATTGCTAAATCAACAGAATTTTCAAATAAAATTGGTTCTAAAAGAGTTCTTAATTCAATCATTGTATCATCATGAGTTTCATGGCCATGAGAAGTGTAAAGAGGTTTATGTCCATATATTACTATCCAAGGAACAGCCTCTCTATTTGCATTTGCAGTAGCTAAATCCTCTCTTATCCAATCTAATTGTTCTGTGCCTTCATGATATGGATGTTCTGTAGAAATTGCAATAAAATGAACACCACCATAGTCGAAACTATGCCAAAAATCTGTTCCACTGCTACTTGGCATCTCGAATCTAGTTTCATATGCATCAAAATCATACCCAGCCGTGGTTTCATTCTCATGGTTTCCTGGAGACATCATCCAAGGGATATTAGACATTGTAGTTTCATATTTTTTACCGTAGTCGTCCCATACACTTTGTTCACCATTAGCATAAGAGATATCTCCTGAAAGAATTACTAATTCTGCATTATCAAAACTTCTAACTAAATTAGCGGTATTTTGAGCATCATCTGACATTCCATGGTCTCCAAAAGCAATGAATTCAAAAGAATCCTTTTCAAAATCTTGAGTAGTAAATGTGTATGTGTCAGACCAATCAGCAGCGTGATTATCTCCTACCCGATATGTATATTCCGTTCCAGGCAATAAGTCTGTCATTGTTGCAAAATGAAAAACCATGTCATGATTATAACACATTTCATATCCATCATTTGATTTATCTAATGTGTCACCAATTCCGTATTCTACGATTGAATTTGTTAATCCTGGTGTAGCCCAAATAACTAGCATTTCAGAGGGATTTTGAGTCAATTGAATATGAATTTGCTCTGGAGTATGATCAGAAATAACATGAGTAGTTGCAGGACAATTTGGATTAATGTCAATTATTTGAGCAGAAGAAATTGGTGAAATAATACAAAGAAAAATACATAATGTTGCTGTAATTTTCCTTTTCATGTTGCTACGCAAACCTTGTTACAAATTAGTTATTTTTGGTCTAATCTAATGGATGTTCAATTTTTTTGCCATTTGAATCACTTAAATTTAGTACCCATCTTAGGGTTTTTATTACCCCTCTTAATGCCGTATAGTTCCTTAAAGCTTCAGCATTTTTTTTAATATTCATGCTTTCACTTCTGAAATGTTTTTCCCACAAAACTTTTCTTTCTTCGGCTTCTCTCAACATTTCTCTTAGTTCTTCAGCAGAACGCCGTGTATCCAAATCTAATGACATATAATTTCCCTCCGAAAAATCATCCTTTTTGAACCCTATTGGTTTATGATATTTATTAGAGTAATTCTCGTTGTAATTTTTTAATTGTAAGCCCGAACCTTTTTGCAGAAATCTCTAAACTTTCAACTCCAGACAACTTTTCACCTGCTAAGAACTCTAAACAGGCACCCCCTCCAGTAGAAACGTGTCCGATTTTCTTTTTTAGTCCTAAATTGCTAATCAAAGTTGCAGTATGTCCGCCTCCAACAACAACAAAAGCCTTGCTTTCAGCACAAGCATTGATTATTTCAATGGTGCCAAATTTAAAATCATCTAATTCAAAAACACCCGCTGGGCCATTAAGGATTATAGATCCAGCATTTTTAATTACAGATGATGCCTTTAATGTGGATTGAATTCCCAAATCAAAAATTTGAAATTCATTTTGAAAGTTTGAAATTGGTTGATCAGTTCTTTTACCATTAATATTTAATGCAATATCGGTAGGTAAAATTATTTTGTCGGAATAATGCAATAATATATTTTGAATATCTTCGCAAGTTTTGTCCCACTTTTTATCTAATTCTTTTTTGAGAAATAATCTATTTATTTCTCCTATATCTACGCCTGAAATGTCTAAAAATAAATTTGCTACACCCCCAGTAACTATTATTTTATCAGCAATATTATTTTTTAACATATTTTTTGCAACTTTAACAGAATCATCAACCTTAATTCCCCCTAAGATGCCGATACATGGCTTTTGAGGGTTACTTAGTACACTTTCTAATGAATTAATTTCACTCATCATTAGTGAACCAGCAATACAAGGTAATGCATATGTAAATCCAGTGATAGAAGGTGAATTTCTATGGGCACAAGCAAACGCATCGTTAACAAAAACATCTGCTATACTTGATAGTCTTTGAACAAAGTTAGTATCAAGTTGACTTTCATAGTCATTAGTTTTACATTCCATTTCTTCATTATGCATTCTTACATTATTTAGCATTAATATATCTCCAATTTTCATTTCTTCAATTGCAGAAAAGGCTTTTTCACCACAGATGTCATCAACAAATTTCACTGTTCTCCCCAAGAGTCTTTGAAATTCTCGTGCATGGCTTGAGGTACTAGTGAAATCTTTTTTTCCAGGTCTTGATTGATGCGTTAAAATTATTAATTTTGTTTTATTTAATTTATTAATTGTAGGTATTACAGCTTTTAGCCTAGTATCATCCAAAAAAGAATTGTTTATTGGGTGTAGTGGACTATTACCATCTATTCTTAATAGAACAGTTTTTCCATCAAGAAAAACGTCATTTAAGGTGCGAATTGCCCCCATTAGTACTTGCGAATTAATGGTGCTTATTAGTTAAATGGGCTTTGCAAATAATTTTTTGTAAAATAAATTTATGTTTTAAAATATGATTATTAATTGAAAAATTTAGCGAAAATTCATATTGTTTCAAATCCCGCTGAATTTATGGCAGGAGATTCTAGGGGGGTGGGTAGAAATTCTACTAGCACTTCTGATTTTGGAATTTCTGGTAGGGAAAGTCACGATTCAAGTAAATATTATAATTCCAAATTAAATGAAAATCAAATTAGTTTTAGAGAAGTTGGTGAAACTCAGAAATTTCCAACTGAGTTAATGAATAAAATTATTTGCTCAGACTCAAGAAATTTATCTTTTCTTCCAAATAATTGTGTACATTTAATGATAACTTCACCACCATATAATGCATGTAAAGAATATGATGATGATTTAAGTTTAAATGAATATTTAAAATTATTAAAAGATGTATTTGAAGAGACATATAGGGTCCTAGTTCCAGGCGGTAGAGCTGTTGTAAATATTGCAAATTTAGGACGCAAACCGTATATCCCACTGTCTTCTCACGTCAATCAAATAATGAAAGAAATTGGATTTCTAATGCGCGGAGAAATCATTTGGGATAAATCTGCTTCTGCTGGTTCTAGTTGTGCTTGGGGATCTTTCAAGAGTGCTTCAAATCCATGTCTAAGAGATATTCATGAATATCTTTTAGTTTTCAGTAAAGGAGATTACAAACTTCCTCGTACAAAATTTGAAAAAGAAGAAAGAATTGATACAATTGAAAGTAAAGAATTTGTCGAATTTACTAAATCAATTTGGCGTTTTCCCACAGTATCAGCTAAGAGAATTGGGCATCCCGCCCCATTCCCCGTTGAATTACCACGGAGATTAATAGAATTATATTCATTTAAGGGAGATGTGATTTTGGATCCATTTGTGGGCTCTGGCTCTACTTGTATTGCTGCATTAAATTCTGAAAGAAAATATATTGGAATAGATATAGATCAGGAGTATTGTAATCTAGCGGAAAATAGAATTTCATTATTGAATAATGGTTAAACTAATCGGAAGTAGCATATACTCAACTACTAACGGCACATCATGATCGAGTTTCAGATTGAATTAAGTGATGAGCCCGGACAACTTGCGGGAGTTACTGAAGCAATAGCTTCTGGAGGAGCAAACATTCTAGGTGCAGCAGCAATTGGTAAAGCAAGACCTGCTGTAGCTTTGGTAGTTGATGATGAAAGTGCTACAATGAAAGCATTAGATGATTATGGAGCGGCTTATTCTACTAATGAATTATTGTTGTATACTCTTGATCACAGACCGGGTGCTTTAGCAGAATTTACTAGAACAATAGCAGATGCGGGCATTAATTTAAATTCTTTTTACATTATGCATATGGAAGAATCAACCGCTGAAATCGCATTTACTGTAGATAATGTGGAATTAGTCTGTGAAATGTTTGATATTTCCAATCATTAGATGCAAAAAACCTCGCCTTCTTCGGCAACATCCCATCCGGTTTTTTTGACATATAGGAATTCATCACTCGATTTTTTATTGAGCGGGTTGGTATGATTGAGATGTATAAATTTAATAATTGGATCTCCACCCCCCTTTTCACCAATTAATTCTAATGTTTCGCTTACAGTTGGATGCGGCACATTTTTTTGGTTTCTTCCAATTAATTCATTTGATGACCAGAACGTTCCATCAAGCAATGCAAAATCAATTTTTTCAGATTTTAACCAATCTCTTATAGATGTTTTATTTACAAATTCAAGGGTACTTTCCCAAGTATCGTGATCAGGAAGAAATAGTAAATTTTTATTTGGCCCGATTATAATGAATGCNTGCATATCNGACAATTCTGCTCTATGNGGTATTTTTATTGGNTTTATTTTAAATCCNCAATTTGGTGTTGGTGAGTATAAATCTGAATCTTTAATTAAATTAATTTGGATATTTTCTAATTNCACAAGTAAATTCCAATTTGGGGTCTTTTGAATTAATTTTGATAAACTATTGCTACAAAAAAGGTTTAATTTTTTAGTATTCATGACTTCTTTTCCAAATAATCCTAATCCATCAATATGTCCGTGATGGGCATGAGTAATCCATAATGAACTCAATGAATTTTCATTAGATTCGATAGAATTCCATAAATTCAATTGCCAGGCTAAATCCCGAGTTGCTTCAATTAGGTGTTTAGAACCATCTAAACCAACAATACCTAATGAAACGGGATGCTTTTTTAATGAAGGGTTATTTTTTGCTAATTCACAACAATCTCGATAACAACCTGCCTGTGGAAGCCCACCATCTTGTGAAATCCCAAGTACACTAACACGTACTTTACCCCCCATATGTGACGTGACTCATATCAAACCCTTTTCACTTACTCCTCTTGGGACCTGTTATGGGCTGGAGTGAATCGGACCTGTGTGGGCCCGAGGGCGAGGATTGGAGAGTGCCAATTTCAGAATTAAAATCCCGTCAATTAAATTTAGCAAGAGAGTTACATAATGCAGGCTTAGAAGGTGCACTTTTACACAACCCAGTAGATTTGTATTATTTTTGTGGAGGTAGACAAGATGGTGCAATGTATATACCAGCAGAAGGAAAAGAAATCGAACCTGTACAATATGTTAGAAGAAGTTTGAAGAGGGCAAAATATGAAGCAGGCGGCGATGATGCAATCCACGAAGTGGTTAAATTTCCGAGACTATCTCAATTTTATGATAATTTAGTTTCTCGAGGAATTAAGGAAATGCCTTCAATGCAATTATCAAGTATTCCTTATTCATTTGCAGAAAAATTCCATAAATCAATTTCTCACTTTGGGGGCGAATTAAAAGATTGTGATAATTTAATACATTTAATCCGTGAAAAAAAATCAGATTGGGAAATCGAGCAAATGAGAATTGCTGCTGAAGTTCAATTACAAATGTTTGAATCAATTAGTGCTTTAGGTTGTGAAGGAGTTACTGAATTAGAACTTACTGCTTCGGCAGAAGCAATTAGTAGAGCAGCTGGTTTTGGAGGAGAGATTTCAATGAGAAGATATCCAATGCAATGTAACAGAGGAGTTGTAGTCGCAGGTAGAAGTGGAGGCATACCATCTTTTTTTGATGCAGCAATTGGGGGGATGGGCCCTTATCCAGGAGCCGGAATGGGTTCAGGTTTCGGTAAGATTAAACGAGGAGAACCAGTACTTGTCGATCTTCTTCATGCTCATAGAGGATATATTGTAGATATGACTAGAATGTTTGTAGTCGGGAAATTATCTAAAGAATGGGAGAATCGTCTTGAAGATATGCAAGCGATTAAAGAAGTTGTAGTAGATATCCTTCATCAAAGGAAAAATTGCTCAGATGCTTGGAAAGAAGGTTTTGAATTGGCTTGTGAATTAGGTTATGAAGGCCATTTAATGGGTATGAAACCTGAACAAACAAGATTTTTAGGCCATGGGGTTGGATTAGAATTAGATGAAAGCCCCGTTGTAGCAAATGGATTTGATAGGGCCTTAGTTGAAGGAGGAACTATTGCAATTGAACCTAAAGTAGTTTATCCAGATGGGAGTATCGGTACAGAAGATACTTGGTTAATGACTGATTCAGGAATGGAGCCAATTACTGCAGGCGCGGCGTTTCCTTGGATTTATGAATGGGAGTGATTTTTTGACATCTAAGCCATGGTCTACATCGAGTATTGGAATGGTTGCGGGGCAATTTACGGATTTAAGAATCTCAGGGGATGTAAAAAAGAAATTAGTAGATTTATTGCTTGATAAATTAAATGAAGTAGTAAAAGAAATTGAATTTGAAACATTAGAAAAAGACCCTTCTAGGAAAACTCTTGATGATCCACGTAGAGAAAGATTAGGTTTCAGTCGTACTAGAGGTTTAATTTTGAGCCGAATAAAGAATGTAGAATCTGTGGGCGCATCTGCTGTTGTTTGTGTAAATGAAGAATTAGAGAAATATCTTCAGCAATTAATCTTATTTTCATCAAGAGCAGCTTCACAAAATAGGGTGGGCACCATAAAAATCAGGCATTTAGAAAGAGTATTAGAAGAATTTGATTTCAAAACATCAGTTAATAATTCATCTTCTGATGAAGATGAAGTAGAGAAAAAAGAGGAAAATACTTTGAATCTTGGAGTTTCTAATGATTCATTATCAATGAAAAGATTATGTAAAAGTTTGGCAGGAATGCCAGTGAGTGATGAATGTGTTGAAGAATTATTATTGTTATATTCTGATTATGCAGAAGAATTAGAGTATAAATTAAAGGATGCATTATTTGGAAATAATTTACATGCGATACATGAAAATATGAAAAAATTAGAAGATATTAGGCAATTAGGTTTTTTACGTAGAATGCTTAGACAAGCAGGTGAAAAGGCTCGAGAAGAAGGCTCAAAAAAAGTAGAAGTCGGACACGTAATACAAATCGACCCATTTTGAATATCACTTTCAAAATAAAATTTTAAATATCAATGATTTTTGATTCACCTTAACGGTTAAAAATAATTTACTCTTTAGGTGAGCCTAAAAAAATAATTATTTTCAAAATAGGTGAGTAAAATGAAGAATTTAGATAATGGAGAAGGAAAATGCCCTGTAATGCATGGCACAATTAGCACTAGTGATACAGGAACAAAAAATACTGATTGGTGGCCCAATCAACTTAATTTGAATATATTACACCAACATGATAAAAAGTCTAATCCAATGGAAGAAGATTTTAACTATAAAGAAGCATTTAATTCATTAGATTATGATTCATTGAAGCAAGACCTTCATGCGCTTATGACAGATAGTCAAGATTGGTGGCCAGCAGATTACGGGCATTATGGAGGATTTTTCATAAGAATGACTTGGCACGCTGCTGGGACATACAGAATTGGTGATGGTCGTGGAGGTGCAGGAACTGGTGCACAACGTTTTGCTCCTCTAAAT
>NZKH01000028.1 GCA_002692465.1 Methanobacteriota archaeon
TCGGGCAAAAATCTGGACAAGTAGTAAATGTAAAAGCAACTACAATAATTTTACCTTCAAAATCAGATAGTGAAACGTTTTCCCCATCTTGGTTAATCAAAATAAAATCTGTTGCAGGAGAACCAGGCCATTCTGTTCCGTGAAATTGTGGCCATGCATCTTCAGAAGGGGAACCAAAACAACCTGAAATTAATACAAAGACAATTAATGCCGCAACAAACTTTTTCATAAATATAATTCGTTAGTTAATGATATTTAAAACTAATATTTTATTGCTTATCTTGTATTTACAATCCCGTCGTAGTTATTTCCCATATACGCCCCCCATGTAATGCTTGTTGGTGAGGGAATGTTTAGGTCAGTTCTGTACATTTTCCAAGTTCCCGTAGGAGAGTCAAAAGATGATGAAGATGTAGTAATCATTTCTAAATCTCCATCATTATCTAGATCTGTAATTAATGGGCTTGCTATACTAATACCCGCACGATTAAAAATAAGAGAATTAGAATTGTCGCAAGGATTCCAAATCAACACTTCATGAGATAATTCAGGAGTAGTAGGGCCATTTTCATTGAATTCAACCATCCCTCTAATCATTATTACTTCGTCTAAATTATCTCCATTCAAATCTAGGGCTAAAGGACTAGCAGCAGAGATATGCTTAGTTTCTTCCATCCAAGAAATCGTGCCAGTAGCTCCATCTATTTGTGCAGTCCAAAAGGAAGTGTATTGTGGCCATTCTCCTATTGTATAATGTACAAAAATATCTGGAGTTGAATCTTCTGAAAAATATCCCGCAGCCGGTGTCGCCCATGTTTCAGTATTTTCCGCAGCCCCATTTTCTGCATATTCTTTAGCATCCACTTCCCATATTTTTGAGAAATCATTGCCATTGATTGCTATAGTTCTTCCATCAAACATTGTAACTACAATGTCTAACACCTCATCGTTTGTCAGATCTAGGATTATTGGTGTAGAAATTAACCCTTTTTCAATATTATTAATTGGTGAAACAATTTCTGTTGCATTAGAAAGATCTCCATTCAATATTGCATCAATAGAAGTTGACCAGAGGCTTCCTTGCCATGTTTCTCCCCCAGTACCAAATAGAATTTGAGTTTCCATTGAAGGGTGTGGATTGTATACTACTGGGGACATGTATGTTTCCATATTATCTGGAGTATTTGCAACACCTAAGATTTCACCAGATGCGCCAGATAATATCATAATATATCCATTTTCTCTTTCTTGATTTGGAGCTTTAGTGGGGTCACCTCCATTAGATGTTAACCAATCAAAAACACCATCATTGTCAATATCGTTAATGAATTGTCCAGTATAAAATTGATACCAATTTTCTCTTTCAGAACTATTTGAATCAAATGACCAAATTAAATCCCCACTTTGCCCATCAATCGCTTTTAGTTGATGCCCTCTTCCTCCTAAGAGGACATCAAGCTCACCATCGTTATCTAAATCTTTAAACTGTGCAGATGAAAACATTTCTTGACCTGTTTCAATATTCCATAAGATATTTCCATCATTTCCATCAATTGCAACAATTGAACCTTTTGCGGGAATTTCCATTCCTGTACCAATTACGATATCAAGAATATTATCTCCATTTAGATCGGCAGCATGGGGTGAAGAAAAGGTATTATATTCACCTGTAATTTCCCAGATATTCTCAAATTCATTTGTGGGTATTAAACAATTATTGTTGTCTTCAGATGTCGATTCACCAAAACAACCAGCAAACAAAGACAAGATGATTAATGTAGATAATATCTTATTCACAAGCATAACTTGTTAATCTTTAATATTTAAGTTAAGGCGCTGTAGATGAATAACTTCCAATAAATTCAGGAGAACACCATGCTGGCAATCCCATTACACTTTCAGGACTAGTAAATGCAATTCCAATAAATAGAATTATCACAAAGATAAATGGAAATGCGAATGTATATGTTAGTTCTCTTTCATCATCCCATAAGTGCATAAAGAATGCTGCGATTCCAAAAAATTTGACAATTCCGACACTTACTAGTGCAAAAACAGTAGCACCATAAGTCAAGCTAAGATATACTGCACCAACCTCTATTGCAGTAAATATCATTAAAATTACAAAATTCCAAAAATATACGTCTTGACCTGTTTTATCATGTAACCATTTTTGCCAGCCTGTTTGATGTTCACCCATTTTTTCACCTCAATATAGATAGAATGCTGGGAATATTACTACCCATGCTAAATCAACAAAGTGCCAATAAAGCCCGTAATACTCAATACTTTGTGCATTATTTGGATCCCAGCCACCAATATGTGCTTTGTAAATAAAGTATGTAATAAATATCAATCCTACAAACACATGTATCCCGTGTGCCCCCGTAGTTACATAGAAGAAACTTCCAGCAAGAGTAGAAATTGTGAAATCATAATCATGAATCAAGTGATTCCATTCCCATAATTTTAGAATTAGGAAAAGGGTTCCTAGTGCTAGAGTCATTACTAAATAATTTCTTACTTTTTTATTGCGGACATTGGGTTCTAAATCTGCATTCTTTGCAGCTTTAAGTGCTAAAACTACGGTGAATGAAGATAAAATCAAAGCAAAAGTGTTTATTGCTCCAGGTAGTAATGTCATAAAGTCTGCAGTAATGTATTCTGCAGCCACATGGTGATAGGCAGGAACCCCAGGTTCAGACCACCAAAATGAACTATTTACCAATCCGTTTGTTGCTATTTCACAAGCTTCTTCTTTAACGTGGTGATGGTCATCAAAACATTTCTTCACAATTTCATCTACTGTTCCTTCCGCACCTAGTGTATCAATTGCTTCCTGAGCCTTATCTCGAAGAGTCCAATGAGTATTCCAGTTTGTTCGCATTCTCATATATGCTCCAAAGAATGAACCAAAAATCATTACTTCAGACATTAAGAAAAGCCAAATACCAGCTTTTCTAATTTTCATACCACCAAATGGTGTGCCGTAAGCCTCTAATTCACCCATTTTCTCTGATCCATCGAATGGTAAATCACCTTTCCACCAAGTAAATAATCCCCAAGTTAGGACAGCAATACCTATGGCTGTGATTCCCATGCTTGCTTCTGAAAAACCATATAGGAACATCATCGTACCTAATGATGCAATTATTGGTGCCCAAGACCCGTGATGTCCATGGTCATCATGATCATCATAACTCATTTTGAATCACTCCCTTTCCACATTTTTGAAAATAAACCGCCTTTTGGTTCTACTGAATGGTGGATATTTGCATCTCCCTGAGTAGGTATTTCATGGAAACTTGGAGTCGGTGGGGGTGAAGATGTTGTCCATTCTAAACTCCATCCTCCCCAAGGATCTTTTCCAGATTCTTCTCCATATTTGTAACTTCTAACAAGATTCCATGCTAAAATTAATTGAGCACTACCCATTATTAATGCTGAAATTGTTATGAATGAATTTAATTCAGTCCAACTATCTACTGTATAGGTGTGATAACGTCTAGGCATACCTTCTATTCCTAATTGGTGCATTGGCCAGAATGTTGCATTCATTGCTACAAAAGTAATAACAAAATGTAATAGGCCTAATTTTTCATCTAATTTACGTCCTGTTGCTTTTGGATACCAATAATAAATCGCAGAAAACATTCCAAATATTGTTCCTCCAACTAAAACGTAATGGAAGTGCGCTACAACAAAATAAGTATCGTGGAAATGAGTATCTAATCCCGCTACAGGGAAGAACATACCTGATATGCCACCCATTGTGAAAGTAACTAAGAAACCTAATGCCCAAAGTGTATGTGTTTTGAATACTAATGATCCACCCCAAAGCGTAGCTAACCAATTGAAAATTTTAACACCAGTTGGAATGGCAACTAACATTGTAGTTAGCATCATTACTAATCTTAGAGTAGGGTCCATTCCACTTGTAAGCATATGGTGCCCCCATACAATGAATCCTAAAACGCCGATTCCTGCCATCGCATAAACCATTGAACGGTAACCAAAAATAGAACGTTTTGCACTTGTTGCTAAAACCTCTGAAACTACACCAAATGCTGGTACAATAACTACGTATACTTCGGGGTGTCCAAAGAACCAAAATAGATGGGCCCAAAGTATAGGATCACCACCATAAGCGGCATCATAGAAGACAGTACCAATCGTCCTATCTAAGTATAGATAAACAGTTCCGATGATTAGTGCAGGTAATGAAAGATATAACATTGCATTCGCTACAAAAACAGACCATGTGAATAGTGGCATTTTCATCCAAGTTACACCTGGAGCGCGCATAGTCATAATTGTTGCAATAAAGTTTACACCTGACAACGTTGAAGAAATACCAAGCATTACAATTCCTGCTACGAATAAGGTAGTTCCAGCACTAGCTCCTTTTTCTCCCCCACTAGAAGAAAATGGAGCGTACATTGTCCATGTAATGTCAGCACCTTCTCCAGATAATACTCCGCCGTAAAGTAGTATACTGGAGAATGCAAGCATCCAAAATCCCATAGCATTAACTCTAGGGAATGCTAAATCCTTTGCACCAATTTGTAAAGGAATAATCCAATTAGCAAATGCAGCAATCATTGGCATTGCTGCTAAGAAAATCATGGTTGTGCCATGAAGTGTAAAAAACGAATTGTATTGATCTTGAGTTAAGAAGTCATTATTTGCAACAGATAGTTGAATCCTGAACAGCATTGCAAATATTCCGCCAATTAACAAGAAAAGAAAACTGTATACAAAATAAAGTGTTCCAACTTCTTTGTGGTCAGTTGTAGTTAACCATTTCTTTAACCATTCAGTAAGGCCATTTAGATTAAAGCCATCAGGATTATTTCTGTAGAAAACGTAAACAAGCATCAATGAGAATAAAGCAATTCCAAAAGTTATTGCGGCAATTGCAACTTCATATGGTTCTGCCTGTTCAATCATTGCAACTCCTCCACCTAATGCTGCTGCACCCGGTAAAGAGGTTTCGTAAGTGCCCCAAGCATCTCCACTTTGACCATCAGGAGGAGAATTTCCAACAGCATTTCCATTTACAGCATTTCCATGCACAGTGAATTCTACAATCTGACCTTCACTATCTGGAGCAGTCCAAATAACAGTCCAACTTCTGTTATCATTTCCTAATTCTGTATGAGTCATACCGTTATCTAATTCTTGAACTAAATCAGTAAAGCCTTCTCCAGCACTAAAAGTTCCCGCAGATGCAAATAATCTGAACCCACCCATGTTGCTACTTATTTCAGCACCTGCAATACTTGGATTTGAAACAGTGATGTTCAATTCATAACTTTGACCTGCTGTAAATGAATCTGGCATTCCATCAATAATTACTGTTGTAGTTCCAGCCCCCCCACTATGACATGTACATCCTGGGTCTCCATTTGCACCTAATCCTGTAGGGTAAGAGGTTATTTGAGGTGTAGCAGCCAAAGCAATAAAAATTACAAATAATAATGACATTACTCGAATTTTATTTTTATTCATGATATCACCTTCAAGCTTCGCATTCTCCTACGACATGTACTTTAGCCAGCATCATTGAGTGTTGTTGCCCACAATATTCCGCACAAAACAGGTCGTAAGTGCCAGATTCTCGTGGTGTAAATGCCATGTCAGTCTCAATCCCTGGAACAGCATCTTCTTTGATTGCCCATTCTGGAATAAATGGTGCATGAAGCACAGGCAAATCGCTTCCATCATCTAATGTTTTTATTTTTGCTTTAACCAGTTTATTACAAGGTAAATACAAATTACCATCGAATCCCATTGCACCATCTTTTATCTCCATTCCGGTAGGAGTGACAAAATTTGTAAGATTTACAGTTCCGTTTTCATCCATAGTAGTAACTTCAATAGCATCATGGTAGTAAAAATTCCATCCCCACTGATAAGCTTCAATAGTAATTTCAAAAGTATCATTTGGATTTTCTTCAGTATATGGATCAACCCATACCGTAATCATAGATTGCCAAGCAATAAAAGTAAGGTAGAGTACCAAAATTGTAGGTACAATAAACCAAGTTAACTCCAAAGTTAGGTTATCTCGCTCTTTTGGGAAAACACCGGGAGTAATACCATCAAGTTTTGGATCATCTGGAGAAACTTCCTTAAATCGAATAACTAAATACATCATAAGAACAAAGGTAAAAATGCCCACTACAAGTGACCAAAAATTCCAAGTAACCATTAATTGTGTAAAGATTGTATAATCAGCCGGACCCACACTAGAACCCCCTTCGTTTTGTGCGCTGTCATTCCAATTATTAACTGTTGGCAAGTACCATTTAATGTGAAGCCAATCATTTAAGAATTAAAGCGCTGTAGAAAATAAAGGAAGTAGAACTATTATGCCATCTAATTTTTCAAGAAAATGGTTAATTCAAATAGCGAAGGCATTTGAAATTTCTAAAGAGATTAATAATAATGGTTTACCAATACTTGTTGAAGGAAAAAGAGACCGGGAATTATTGTATGAATTAGGTTTTTCAGGGCCAATTGAAATATTAAATAGGGGCTGGAGTTTAGAAAAATTAGCCATATTTTTAATTGAAAAATACCCCCAATCAAATAAAAATCCGATATTATCTATTTTGATGGATTGGGATCGTACNGGAGGAAGATTACAAAACAAATTAATACAAATTTTTTCTTCAATGGATAAGAATATAGANGAAACACTGCGTAATGAATTAATTAGAACTTTAAATGGTAGAACAAAAACNGTAGAGGGCATTAGATTTATTCTAAATGAATTATTGNAATTAATGGAATCTAAGATTTAGTTTTAGGTAATTTTATTGAAGTTTCTTTTACAGTATTAAGGACTACATGTGTGAGTGAACGTTCTATTCCTTCTGAAGTCAAAACTCCTTTTGTTAAATCATTCAAATCATCAGTATCTTGAACTTTGGCAACTACAAAACTATCATAATCTCCTGTAACGTCATAAACTAAAAACACCCGGGGATCTTCTGCGATCCTTTTTTGAACTTCAATCATTCTTCCCTTGGTTATTCTTAGACCTACGATGACAGTCATTTCCCAACCTACTTTGGCAGGGTCAAGAATTACATTGTAACCTTTGATTATTTTTTCTTGTTCAAGTCTTTTTAATCGATTCCCAATAGTTCCTAGAGCAACATCTAATTCAACAGCGAGTTGACGCATTGACGCTCTACTATTATTCATCAAAGCTTCAATCAATTTCCTGTCAACATCATCTAGCATCATTTGTCCACTAAATTAGTGCAAATATAGTCCCTGTTTGAACATTTGCATATTTTTTATCAATTTTCTTGCTCATTTATTCACTTTTTTCTTGAATCATATCAATATCCATCATCCATTGACCTAAATCTTCAACTTCTGTTTTCACAGTAATTTGTAATGGATTTTCATCATGGTTTTCTGATTTCTTTAATACTTTAAATTCAAAATCTAAATTAGACTTTGGTGATATCGTTGGCAATTTTTTCAATCTTGAAATCCGCCATCCTTTGTTAACATCGACTTCCAAAACATCAACTTTTTTATTGCCGGTTTTGATATTAATGTTAATTTTCTTTTCATTATCTTTAGAATGTAAAATTTTGCCTTCTAAAAGAGGTAATCCCTTTTCTCGAATTCTTTCTTGGATTATGATGAAACAAATACCTACTAAAATTATAATATTCCCAAGAAGCATTAATGGAATATTCGACCACGCTTTTTGCTCATGAATTGAGGGTAATGTGGTTTCATTTACAGTTAATACTTGCATATTTGATTCATTTTCTAATTCATCTCCATGGACTGAAATAATAATCGAATATCTACTTGAATCACCATTGTTTAAATTTATATTTGCACTTTCCAAATATGTTTGAGACAAACTGTATTCCCATAAGGTTGTGTTTCCCTTTTTTACTGAAAAATCTTCTTTTGCAACCCATTCTCTTAGTACATTGGTTATTGGCGGCCTTGCACCAGAACCATCTGAATCAGCAAAATTTTCGACAATGTGTATGTGTATTGCAGTATCATTGTGTAAATCTGCCAAGGGCGTTATTTCTCCAGTTAATTTAATTTCATCTGCCTCATTATCATTGGTAGTGTCAATAAGATCAATATATAATGAAAAATTCACTAGTTTTTTCCCTTCATAACTATTTACTGATTGTTTTAAAATATCATTCCATGTTTCAACAGTATCGTTTTTATTGAATTCTTTTATTTCTCCATTCACTACAAGAAGTGGGAAATCTGAGCTATTTAATTGATTTAATCTTCTTTCTGCATCATCTCTTGCCAAATTATTTATTTTATCATTTTCAGAATTAAACCAATTTACCCAAGCATAATTTGAGTTTATGTGAGTATTTTCAAATTTTCTGCAATCATCACAATCTGTAGAGCTAAACCATTCAACTAGTGCTGTATTTTCTTCAAAAATAATTGATTTTGTTGCTAATGCTTTGGCATTATTTTCTGCAAGAATTATGGGTGAAAAAATAGAAATTAAAATTATGGAACACAAACCAATTATTGTTATTTTATATTTTTTAATCAAATCAAATCATCTCTTTGAGTATGCAAAATTAATTTTTCATTTTCATCCAATAATAATCTAAGCCCGGTTCCAAGCCACGCGGGTAATAATCTCCTACCATTAATCCAATTTATATCAAGTAGTATTGAACCAGAACGTTCATTTTTAAACTCCTCATCTAATTCTTCAAGGGGTATTACATTTTTGTCTAATAATTTAATTAACAACTCGTTGTCAATTTTAAATATGTGTTTTTTAGGATAAGAAAAATGACCTTTTAATAATTCTGCTTTGGGTCTAATTGATTGAGAATTCGAATCTTTGAAAGCAACTCTCCCTAGTTGTCTAACCTTTAGTGGATGCCAATGATTTCCTGGTAGTTGAAAACCGGCTCCATCAATTCTCGGCGGCTCGAAAAAATATTCTCCTAAAGTTTTACTAGCTTCAATAATGGTTCTCCCTCTTTCCCATAATGTTCCAGTAAAACCGTTCCATTCTCCCCATTCTTTTTCTAACACTTCTTTTCGATTAGAAGAGATTGGGGCTGGTGAGCCATGATCATTTTTTAGGTCTCTCTTTTCAATCGGCCAATTTTCTTTATGATTTAGCCCGTAAGCATTTTCCCCATCCCCTGTGTGGCGAAACATAGCAATAAAAAAACCCCCGGAATTATTTTGACTCGGATTAATTCTAATACAATTTTTCAATTGAGAAATTGATTCTTCAATTGGTTTTTTAAAAAATGAATCTTCTTCACTAAATGGTTCAATATTTTCAATTCCCACATTATATTTTAATCCAGGAAAAATTTCTTTAACATCAATTTTTTCAAGTTTTAACCATTCATATTTTTCTAATAATTTAGTTACAATAATTTCATTTTCAAGAGGATCAATTGAACATGTTGAATATATCATTTTTCCGCCAGGTCTTAGTAAAGAAGCACATCTGCTTGATATTTTTAGTTGAAGTTTATGTAATGATTTAGAAATACTAGGTTTCCAATTCCACCATAGGCCTTTATTTTTCCTGATCGTTCCTGTACCACTACAGGGAACATCAACTAAAATACTGTCAAATCCAGGTTGCGGAACTCTTGGAAAGTTTCGAGCATCATGTTGGGTAATTGCAATAGACCTTAATCCGAGGCGTGAACGATTTGTTACTAACATATTCATTCTACCTTTATTTGGCTCATTTGCAATAATTGCAGCATCATCTTTTGCTAATTCTGCAATTTGTGTGGCTTTTGATCCAGGTGCAGCACAAGAATCTAGGATAATTTCTCCAGGTTTAGGGTTAATTAATTCTGCAGGAATCATTGAAACAGCTTCTTGGCGAGTATGTCTTCCAGAATTATGCATTGATTGTAATAATTTTTTAGTTTCTAAATTTTCAGCGCCACCCTTAATCCATGGCATTTGAAAACCTAATGTCTTTTTACCAACCCATTTAATTCTTTTAGCCCCCAATTCATTTAATTTTGAGATTGTCCATTTGTTTTCTAGGTGTATGGGATTTACTCTAATGGTTTCAGGTAATGGTATTGTACTATATTCAATCCATTTTTCTAGGTCATAATCTAATGTTTCTACTAATCTAGTGATTTCAGAATTTTTTGCGATTTTAATAAATTCAAAATCGACGTTATTTTCTTGCATAAATTATCCCTATTTGAATTCCCGAGTTAAACTAACTCAAAATACTCTCTTTCGGTTTGGTTGAATAACTGGCACTTCTTGCATTGATTTAATGGAGGTCACAGAAAGCTCATTTGCAAATGTGATTGTGGCATTTTCTTTACTAAGTTGTTTTACATTATTATTTTCTTCAGCGCTTAGAAATTTACTTTTATCACGGAATTGGAATAATAAAAAATTAAAAACAATTGAATTATTTTTAAGATGGTTACCTGCAATCTTATTTTTCATACTATTTATTAGATATGCTATAGCTCATATTTTATTAAATTCATCACATGTGCATGTTGCTTATCATTTAAATTCAGATTCAAGTGTTTTAATTAGATTACTTTGTTTATTTGTTGGCTATGATGGTGCTTCAATAATGTTGATGTTTGTAATTTTAATAACTCATTTATTATTGATAAAATACATTAAAATAAAAAGTACCGATATGGTAGATCGTTGGTTTTCTTTATTGTGGATTATATGTTTAACTGGGGTATTGCCAGAACAAACATTTGAAATGTTAAATGCTGCTGAATTTGCTCCTGTAAGTGAGGATTTATTGATACAATCTGCAAAAAAGGGAATATTGGCATCATTAATTTTTGGACTAATTCTTGGCTTTGGGCCTCATGCAATGGAATTAAATATTTCTAGAAAGTCTACAAAACCTCTTCTTTTAACATTAGGGATTTTTGGAATGTTATCTATTTCGATTGGGCCTTTAGATGCTTTAGTTCCTTTGTCAAATAACATTTGGAATGCGAAACTTTTTTCTGAATTAGAAATAATACGTTTGGGTACAATAATTACAATTTTGAGTTTATTTTCATTTGGTCCGAGCATTGTTTATTATTCAGAAAAAATAGATACTTTAATTCCCGTGGGAAAAAATCGTTCAATGAGTTTAGCAATTAGCATATTGATTGGATTTTGTTGTTTAATTTTCCTTAGCATTGGATTTTTATATACTGAATGGAGTTTTGTTAGTATTTTTTATGAATTGATTTATGAATTATTTCCAATACTTTTCTTCGCATTAATTTTTAGTTTATTGCCTATAATTGGATTAGATGAACGTGCTAGGCCTGAATTACATGGGTGGAGGTATGGGCTTTTTGTTGGAATGGCCTTAAGTTGTATTAATTCCGCTTTAATTTCATTAACTTTGTTACATGGATGGATTTTGGCACTTTTCTTTTCTTTAACATTACCACTAATTTTGGAATCTTCAATTATGTTAAATTCAAAAATAAAGTTTGTAAATCTTGTTACATCCCTCTTTTGTTTACTATTTATAATTCTTTTAATGACATTTTTTTCAGATCTTAATGTGGTTTTACCAACAATTGGACTTTGTTGTATTATTTTAATGGAAGTTAATGATATTCAATTGTCTAAAGTAAATCAACTATTGAAAACATAATATTTGTTTTAATTCCCCCCTTAAACATATAAAGTAAACGTACTGACAAAAACTTGGACGTAGGTCCAACGGATGGGAAAAAGATGGGAAGAGCGTTTCGCGAAGGTAGAAAAAAAGATACAAAAATAGTTCCAAAAGCACATCCTTTGTTAGCTAAAATGGGCACTCAGGATAAGACAATTGCTGTATTGGCAGAAAGAGCAAAATTTGCTAGATCTGTTGGAAATTATATGATGAATCAATCATTATTATTGACAATGGAAAACGATCAATGGATTTGGCAGAATTTACACATAAGTAAAAATCTTGATGCTTCTTACAGATTAATGTTGCATGAACAGAATTGTGAACCATTTGAAATTTGTATGACTTTAGATTTTCAAACTGCAGTGGCTGCTGCAAATGAATTAGCAATAAAATGTGAACAAGTAGTAGAAATAGAACCATTAACAGTTTGATTAAAATAAACTACTAATTGCACTCCAAATAAATTGCAATACACCATGGTTGAGTAAATATACTCCTCCACCAAGTACTAAGCAAGCAACATAAACTTGGGTTTTGCTAATTTTCCAAGCATCTTCAGACTCTTCATCAAAATACCTAATTAGACCCGCGGCTTGTTGAATACCACTACCTTTTTCTTTCTTGCCGGCCATATTCTCAGATTTCTGCGACCTACTCCCCCTATATCAAATAGACGTGTAATTATTCTTCATCATCATTAACTAAATCAATAAATGGAATATTTTCAATATCTAATGTTTTTAAATTTTGATTTTGTAATAATTCCTCATTTTGTAAACCCACTAATGGATCCGCCTCAATCAATTTTGCCTCAGCACGATCTAAAGCACGTTTTAATCCAACCGCATTTTGATCATGTAATGCCTGTTTTGCAATTTCAATATGTTTTTTTACTTCTTTCAAATTCATTTTTGAATTTTCTTGATTCCAATCAGGTGGAAATAATTTTGTTTCTTTTGAATTCTTTTCTACAATTAGATATCTAGAATTAATTTCTTCAATTTCCTCTTCCATTCCTTTTTTAGCAAAATTTAGTAATTCTAACCATACATTTCTATGTTGCTCACTTTTATTTTTCGTGGCTTTTTCCCAAAAAAAAGTAAATTTTGGTTCCCAAGGGTTTCTTCCAAGTGCGGCAACAAGATCAAAAATTAATTTTGCTCGCTTAATTAAACTGCCTTCTAATCTAACTTTATTCACATAACAACTCGAAAAAAGACCAAAACCCCAATATGGCAAACTATCAATATTAATGACTAATTCAGAAGAAATAATTTCTAAAGACCATCTTTGCTCATCAAATGAAGGTTGAGTCGTAAATTGTATACTATCATGGGGGCCGCTGATTTTAATTAAAGTGGAAACAACATCGCCAATTAAAACTTTATTTCCTTTTTCAGGATATTCATTTGGACGTAATAGTCCATCAATACATTTCATTTGAGGGGGGCCCTTTTTTACTTGCATCCAAAGTATACTTCTTTCTGGATGTGATCCAATTAGTGTTGATTTGTTATCAGACACATTATGTCCATGGGGGAATTAAATAAGATGTTGTTGTTTATTTTTAACGCCAAATTCATAGGTTTATACTTCCCCCGCATGTCACAGGGGATTGTGTTGGCAGCAAAAAAATCTAAATCAAAAGATAATAAAAAATCAGCAGCAGCTAAGAAAGCAGCAGCAACAAGAAAGGCAAATGCAGCTAAAAAAGCGGCAGCAGAAGCGGCTGCAAAAGCAAAGAAAGCAGCAGCAGCTAAGAAAGCGGCAGCAACAAGAAAGGCAAATGCAGCAAAGAAGGCAGCAGCAGCAAAGAAAGCAGCAGCAGCAAAGAAAGCAGCAGCAGCAAAGAAAAAAGCAACAGCTTTGGCTAAGAAAGGAATCATTAAAGCACCGAAATCAGTTAGTGATATGCTTTCAAGAATTGAGAAGAATAAAAGATAAAGTAATCATTATGCCCTTATTTGCTTTGCTTTGAGCAATGCCTAGGCGGAAGTATGGGAAATTACGCAAAGTTGTTGAAACTCCTACTAAGGAAAAATGTAGTCGATGTAGAAGCGGGAAGTTTTGTCCAATTCCAGGGCATTCAGGGAATGATATAGTTTCCTCAAAGAATTGGAAAGGCCCAGAAAAAATTTCTAAAAGAGATGGTAAAAAATAATTTATTCATCAATTTTTTCCAAATTACTTTGTGCTCTAGTATATACTTCTCTCAGAGTTTGATCATTAATTTCAAGATAAACTCTAGTTGTTTGAATATTAGCGTGCCCAAGTAATCGTTGGATAGAGACAATGTCCGCCCCTCTTTCTAATAATCCAGTAGCAAAATTATGTCTTAGTACATGTGGTGACAATCTTTTTTTAGAAATATTAGCATCTTCAGCGATTCTATCCATTAATTTTTGAATTCCTCTTGGTGTAATTCTTTTTCCTTTTGAGTTAACTAATAATGCATCTTCATCAACTAAAATAATTTTATTCCTTAAAGTTAGCCAACAATTTAGAACATCTGCGGTTTGTTCTGTGTAAAGAACCATACGATCCTTATTTCCCTTTCCACCAACAACTCTTGCACTTTTATCTTTAAAATCAACATCATGAATATTTAATCCACAGAGTTCACTAACTCTTATTCCCGTTTCCAAAAGCAACGTGACAATTAGGTGCGCAAGGGGGTTTTCACTGTTAAATGCTGCAGTTCGAACGCTTTTCAACTCATTATTTGAAAGGACTTTAGGAATTTGTTTACCTTTTCTAGGTCTAATAATATGTTCAGGTACATGATGTCCAACCCATTCAATTAAGTGACTTATTGCTGCTAAACGTGCATTTACCGTAGATGCTTTAAATTCATTAATTGATTGTAACCAGATATCTAATCTTCCATTTTCTGGATTAACATATGAATTCAAATCTTTTACAGTTAGATTTTCTAAATATTCATTTGACATTTCTTCTTCGTTTGAAGAAATTTTTGTTTTTAGAAATTTTTTCACTGCACATAAATAAGATTTGATAGTATTGTTACTTTTCCCCTCAGTCTTTAATTGTTGAATCCAGCAGGGATGCCAAGAAACATGAGATAAACGAATTATTCTATCGGGTAAAATTTTTTCATTAAGCTTTTTTTGAATCTCCAACAATTGTTTTAATTCTTGATTATAATCCAAAGACATTGCATCCCCTCTTTTTGTCGCTAAGCGACTGCATCCCTGCCTAAAAGGCAGATAGCCTCAGACATCTTAGGCTTTGAATGCTTCGTGTCATTCGATTAAAAAACGTTTAAATCAATATGTTTCAAATTTTTCCGAATCTTTAAATTTAGATTCCATTTTTCGATTATTATATATTTCAAAGTTTAATATTTCTTTTAAATTTAATCTTAGTTGATGTAAATCACCGTAAAAAATCAATATGTCATTGTATCTTAATTTCAAATCATCTTTTGGTGCCCAGACTAATTGACGTGATCTTGATAATGCAAAAGCACTAGTTCCAAAATCACTGAATAAATCTCCAATTCTTTCACCAACTAACCACGGGTGATTAACTAAATGTATGGGCAAGATTCCATGACCTGGAACAGTTAAAAGTAATTGATCCATACTTATTTTTACAAATTTTGCATCTTCTTCTAAAAAATCAATTATTTTTTCAGCAACATTAACTCCTGAAGCCATCTCTATACCTTCTAAACCAGGAGATGAATTTATTTCAAGTACCAATGGGCCATTTTTCCCTTCCAAAAGGTCAACTCCAGCAATGTTTAATCCTAACACTCTTGCGGCTCTAAGTGCGATTTCTTCATATTCAGGAGTTAATTCAACAGATTCAACAGTTCCATTAAGATGGAAATTTGATCGGAACTCTTTACCTCTTGCTCTTCTTCTCATACACGCTACAACTTTGTCACCAACTACTAATGCTCTAATATCGGTTCCATGACTTTCATGAATATATTGTTGAATCAAAACTTCATGGTTTAAATCTAATAATGCAGAAACAAGACCAATAGCATCTTTGTATAGGTGTCTAAGGTAAACTCCACGTCCTTGAGTTCCTTCTGAAACTTTTATTACGACTGGAAGCCCTCCTACAATATCAATTGCTCTTTCGACATCATTAATATTTCGAACATAGGCAGTTTTTGGAATAGGAACATTATTTCTACCTAGTATTTGTGCAGCTAATAATTTGTTTCTACTTTGTCTAATTCCTTCACCAGAATTTGCAGAATACACATCTAATTGTTCAAATTGTTTCAATAATGCAACACCATGTGATGTAATTGAATGTCCAATTCGTGGTAGAACAGCATCAAAATTTACTTGGTTTCCCTTGTGTAATATTTGTGGTGAATCTTTACTTATTGACAATGTAAATTGTAGTGGATCTAAGATTGTAGTATGAATGCCTTTTTTCAAGGCTTCTTCTTGTAATCTTCTAGTGCTGTATAATCTTGGCCCTCTAGAAAGAATTGCTAATCGCAAAGTAACCCCACCCAGACAATCTGAACAAACCATCCTTTTTCAGTCTTGGGTTACTCTGTTAAGTGTTAAATCGTATATTTTTGTGAAGATTTTAACAACAGACTTGAAAGGTTAGTAATGTCGCCAATATCAATGTAACATATGGCAGATCAAGAAAAACCTGGTGTGGAATTACCTCCGTCTTCACTTTCTCATAAGGATCTACGTATGCTTTGTTTGGATAATGATTTATCCATTTCTGGTAAAAAATCTGTTTTAGTTGAGCGTTTATTGGATGCTGGAGTTTCATGGGAAGATTTAGGTTTAGAAAGTGAGGAAGAACACTTAGAACAGGAAGAATTAATTTTAGAAGAATCAGAACCTATGGATGTAGAAGAACCGATTGAAGAGTTGGTTGCAGAAATAGAAGAATCAGAACCTATGGGTGTAGAAGAACCGATTGAAGAGGATGAGATTTTTGAAGCAGAAATAATTGAAGAGATTAAACCTGCTTCAACTACAAAAATTACCAAAGAAGAGAGTCAAAAGGACTTTTTTAAGACTCTATTGACCCCTAAAGCATTGCTTTCTTTCATAATCGTAGGGTTATTAATTGGTAGTTTATTTTGGTATGTTTATTCTCAGCCAGAACCTTTTACGGCTGATAAATTAAGGTATGGAGACTCAATGACTTTTTCAATAAGTAATGGAAATTTATTAATTGAAGGTGAAGAGTTAGTAGAACAAATTGCACATCAATTAAATGCAGAAGATAAGATGTGTGGGAAAATAGAAGTTGATTATGTCGGGACAGGGAGTGTGACAGTTACAGAAGGAGGAAGTATTGAGATTGCTAATCAACCAGACGACTCTAAATTAGGTGCAGTCCAGAAAAAAGGATCATTTGGTGAAACTTGGTTAACTTTAGAACAACGATATGAATACAATTTTGATGATGTAGATATTGCTACAAATACTCCAATAGCTAACAAATGTAGCAGTACTACTTTAGGAAATTTGAACGATAACCAAGCACAAATTTCAGTTGATTCGTGGACGGAGATTAGAAATCAAGAATTATTAAGGTCAGATATTGGTTATGAATTTCAAGGAGGAGATTTAGGCTCAATTAGAGGAAAAACTGTTACATACGGGTTGGATAATTTTGGAGAAGTCTTACAAAATTTAATACCTGGAATCGCCTTAGCTTTTGCTCCGATTGAATTGGATAAGTTGCTAGAAGGTGCTTTTCTTTCTGAAGGGGTATCAGGTGAAAAATGGAATTGGAATTGGACAGTTGCAGGTACTGATGAAGTTGGAGGGAAAGAGACCTGGAAAATATATTTAGAAAATACAGAAGTTAGTGAAAGATGTTTTGGTTCTGCAAAAATAAATTTGTGGGCTTCAAAAGATTCACCTTGGCCAGTAAAACAATATGTTGATTTAAAAATTTCAAATTTTGATGAAGATCGAACCTCATGTAGTAAATCATTATTAGAACAAGTTGGAACGACGCTTTTTGATATTGAAATACCACAAGGTAGATTTAATCTAGAAATGATGTTAATGGAAACCTCTTTTACATCTGGCGGAGATTTGGTAGATTGGAAAGAAACTTATTCAAATAGACCAGCACCAGGGCAAGGGCATCTAACTCCTACGCATAATTGGAAAAATAATAATGAAATCCATATGCCTGATAATTCTGAATTAAGAGAGTATACAATAGAAGAAACAATAAAATGTGTTAATGAAACAATACCAAATTCTGATTTAATTACAAAATTGGATGCTGGAGCATATATTTGGCGTGCCATCGATGATCGTTCAAATAGTGCAATGACTTATTGGAACCTTAGTTGGGTAGACCCTGCAGATCAGAGCGGTTGGGCTTTAATAGAAATAAGGGATACAATTGAAGGAGAAGATTATTGTGAAATTGATGGTTCAGGGATATATGAGTCACAATCAATAGCTCATAACTCTGATTCAATTAGCATTACAAATTCATTAACAGAATTGGAAACTCGGATTTTAGATTCTAACAAATTTCCAGAATTATCGGGAACAAATGGAATTATAGCCACAAATGGAGAGTTAAGTAGTGAAACTCAAATCGGATATCTTGTCCTTACCCCAAATGATGATTTAAACGAGATTTTAGATTTAATTAATCGCGATGATGGTGCAGTTAGTTTTGATTTACAGCGTAATTATGAACAGGATGGATGGGATGTTTCTGTAGAATTATTAGTTGATGCAACTAATGGAAGAATAATTGGGTGGACACAATCATCTACACAAAATATAGAGTGATTATATGCCTAAAAAGAAATTATCCAAAGGGTTTGATGATTTGTTTTCACAAAACGAAACAGATTTATCTTTTCTTGATGCGTATGGAAAAACAGATTTAGAAAACATATCAGGTCTTCCTGAATCAAGTCAAACTCATCAAAATGCAGATGAATTGTTTGATGCTATACTTCGGTTATTAAAATCAGAAAAAGTAGCAATAAAATCAACTAAAAAAAAGATTTCACTTGACAAGTTTTTGTTAATAAATAAAAAGAATAGTCACATAGAAATTAAAATTGCATCAGAAAAATTAAGTTTGCCTTTAGTTCAAAGTGATTTAATGGCCCCAGGATTTACAGATTCGAAATTATCTAAAGACTCAATGAATTGTTTTGTAATTATTGATTCATGGGGTATCAGCACAAAAAATTTTATTTCAAGAATAATTGAGTTTTACAAATTTAATTATTGATTTTTTTTGATAATTATAGTTGCAAGTGTTAGTGAAATTATGGCACTAAAAAAAGGAAAACCGCTAATATTTTCATCATTATCTCCACAGTCGGCTCCTCCAGTAATTATTTCTTTATTCTCCATAATTTCCCAACAGGTACTCCATACTTTTGCATAACCATCGGAACGTTCTGGAATAAGTAATTCAGATTCATTTTCATAGACAATGTGTATTCTCCAGTTAACGTATGAGTGTTTTTCTAATGTTGTAATAGTCCCACTCCATAAATTATCATTATATGTCATATCAATAAATTCAGGACTATGGCATACAATAGGATCATAAACACAAATTTGTGTTTCTAATTTTAATTTAGTTATATTTTGAGAATTTTCAGAAACAGATACGCTTAATTTCCATTCAGAAAGGTCTTCACTCGGAGTTGTAAATGTTAAATTTTCTAATGGAGAATTTTCTAAATTAGGTATAGTATCATCTCTAGTTTCAGCTAATGCATTTGGGAAATTAATACATAATAAAATGCAAATTAAAGCAGTTGTGTAAATTCGATATTTTTGATTAAACATGCCTTCCATGCCCCTTCCTTGAGTAATATCGTTAAAATATATGCCTACGGAGGTTATATATCTAATATCTTTGTCGTGGTTACAGCATAGAGGTGTACCTATTATGAACACAAAAACAATAATGAACGTATTAATTGCAATATTGCTTTGTGCATCAGGATTGGCATCTGTAGTCTCAGCAGCAGACGACGGTGCAATTCCAGAAGATATGCATACAGTGACTATTGCGGTTGATCATGATGACGATAGTGAAGATGAAATAACAGTATCTGTGACCCTTTCTTGGGAATATCCAGACATGATGAGAAACATGGCTGATACTCCTGGAGATGAAAGGGATGGAGTAATTGATGCTTCCGAAGCAACAGAATACGCAGCAATGTTAGACGACATGGGGCTTGAAGAGTTACAAACCGCTCACAGATCCCATGTATGGAATATGAATTTGGGCAGTAGCAACGCTGCTAATCCAGATGATGGCGGTTCAGAAGTAGCATGGGATATTTCCACAGATGTTACTGGTGTAGAAGGATCCACAGATGATGGAACAACTTGGACAGTTACAATTACTTTAGCAATGGACATGACTGCTGATGATTTACCTAGTGACACATTGGATATGACTTTTGGTCCTGCTGGTGATAGAGAAGGAGGAGTAACAGACCTTCCTTACTGGGAAACATCTGTATCAGTTGAGGGAACAGATTCTTGGTGTATTGCATCAATTACAAAGGATGATGGTAGCTCATTAGAATCTGAATTTGCTTACCGTGGTAATGATACAACAAATTCTGATCAAGAACCAGACGACTGGGATTTCACAGTATCTTTTGACCAAAATATTGATTGTACAGAAGATGATGATAAGGCTGATGACGATAGAGATGGTGTAGGAAACGAAGATGATTTATGCCCAGGAACTGCAGATAACACTGTTGTAGATGAAGATGGTTGTGCTGTTGATGACGGAACTTGTGAAGCAGGAACTGATACTGATGGAGACGGTGTTGACGATTGTGATGACACATGTCCAGATACAACAGGAACTGAAACAGATAACAACGGATGTTCAGCAGAACAACTAGGTACTGATGATGACGATTGGACATTTAGTGTTACATTTACTGTAGATTCAGCTTCATTCACTTGTGAAGGAATGACAAATGATTCTACAGCACAAGATTGTATGACTGCTGCTGGAGCAACATTGTCTGATGTTGCAGATGTAAAAGCAGGTCACCCACACGAATGGTCTTGGGAATTACAAGTTAACGGAGTTGCAGCAGATGATCAAGATGCAGCTAACATGGCTTTAACTTCTCAATCCTCATTTTCTTGGGTTGTTAAGTGTGCTTCTGGCGCATCAACATGTGGAGATGAAACAGTTCACGTAGTTACAGAATTAACAGGCGCATTAGAAATTGCTTCTGGAGATTGTGTTTTCTTTGATGGAGTAACACCAACATTTGGTGATGCTTGGGATGACTTAGGTCAATCTAGCAGATGTTTCTCCGCTGAAGGAACTTGGACATCAGGTGACTTTTCAGTTACAGTCCCAGCAGCAACTACTGGTGATAACACAACAACAGATCCTATTGATGATACAGCTACAACAGTTGAAGCTGAAGAAACACCTGGATTTGGTTTGATTGCAGGAGTTAGTGCAGCACTTGGTGCAGCATTAATTGCAGCGTCACGCAAAGAAGATTGAGTCTAATTAAAGACTTGAAATGTGTGAAATGGACCATCCCTGCCGTAAATCGGTGGGGGTGGTCGTCCTTTTTTTATAATTCTAAATTCCACAATTCATCTCCAATCCAGTGAATTGTAGAGATTCCTTTTCCAGATTTTGAATTTTTCATAGTAGTTCCATCAGTTAAAGCCCAACCTACAGCGATTGGTTTATTGTGAGTTTCATCACGAACCCAAACTAAATCATTTTCAACAATATTTTCATCACAATCTTGAATTCCAGCCATCATACAGTCTGCCCCATTGAGTAGAAATGGTATGGCACCACGATCAACATTAATCCATTTAAGAGATGGGTTCCAAGATAAAATTCCTTTTAATGTTGGGAAAGCAACAAGATTTCCGTTTGGATTTTTTAATTCGATAGCCATTGGAAGCTTATCAACTAAAATTAAATTCCAAGTTCCATAATCTGCAAATTCAAATAAAGCATTTTGAATATCAATACTTAACCCAAGTGCATTTGATAATTCGTTTAAGAGGGGTAGAACCATTTTTTTACGCACCGGTCTGCGTTTTTTTATTTTCCAATCCTTTGACACATTTGCCTTCAGAAAGTAGAATGCCCTTGATACCTTCCCTTCTTTTTACCCAATTCATTGAAATAAGGGCAGTAAGTGGACGAGTCCGCGAGGGAATAGGTATGGCTCAATGGCATGGGGTATCAAAACGTAAACCATCAGGTGGACGTAAGCGCATGATGCGTGGAAAGAGACGTACAGAAATAAGTTCAGAGAAGCAATTTGCTGTACTTGGAGATGCTAAGCGTAAAAAGTATCGGAAAACAGGAGCAATGACTAGAATCAAGGTTCTTTCTGATGATGTAATTAATGTTAACAATCCAAAAGATGGAACTACAAAATCTGTAAAATTTACAACAGTAACAGAAAATCAATCAAATCCAAACTATGTAAGAAGAAATATTCTTACAAAAGGTTCAGTTGTTGAAACAGAATTAGGAAAAGTAAGGATTAGTAGTAGACCAGGTCAAGATGGCGTGATTAATGGAACTTTAATTAAAGAATAATTAATCATAAATATCTTGATGAATTCAATCTAATTGAAGGGAGATACTTATGGAACATAATTCTGATAGGGTAGCTCTTTGGCCGGGTTATTTTAATTCTAAGTTTAGTAGGAGTTCGGGAAGGAGAGTGCCTGCAGATAGTTCAGTCCCTAATCCTGATTTAGAAGGGCTCCTTTGGGCGGCTAGAAAAGTTGGCATTACTAAAATGAAAAGAGAGGAAGGAATTAGCCACCCCAAGCGTCCAAATCTAAAAGAAGGACGACTTTGGATTTCTCTTAGTGCCGCCTGTAAAACACTTGGTACTGAAAATAAAGAAGAAATGATGCAGGTTATTGGTGGAGTTTGGAGAGAAAGTTATTCTCAAAAGTTAGAACAAGAAAAAGCAGAAAGGAAAAAGGGGCCAAAAGTTGGTGATAAAAGAGCAAGATCACAATTTAAACAAAACAAAGCGGCTCAACTTGCAGCTCGTAGGGCATTAGCTGCAAAAAGAGCTAAAAAGAAAAAATATTGATTTTTATTTTTCTAGATTTAAATTTAAATCAACTTCATGTAACCACCCAAATGAATCTTCAACTTTTTCACTATGGATTCCTGAAATCGAATCATACAACTTTTGAGTAATTGGTCCAATGTCTCCATTAGAATATACTTTCTTTTTATCTCCGTGTTGAATTGAGCCAATTGGGGAGATTACAGCAGCAGTTCCGCAACAAAATGCTTCATCTGCATCCATAGCAAATTCAGCAGATACTTTTTCTTCAATAACGTCATAATCATAACTTCTAGCTAGTTGAATAACAGAATCTCTTGTAATTCCTGGAAGAATTGTTCCAGTTAATTCAGGTGTGTAAATTACATTATTTTTAACACAAAAGAAATTTGCAGCCCCAACTTCTTCAATATATTTATGATTTTCAGCATCTAAATAAATTACTTCAGCAAATCCCTCTTTCTTTGCATTTTTTGATGGCATCATACCAGGAGCATAATTTCCAATTGCTTTTACTCCCCCGGATCCACCAGGAGCAGCTCTGTGATATTCATCGGTAATGATTAAATCAATACAACTTAATCCTCCTTTGAAATATGGGCCTACTGGTGTAACAAACACAATAAATGTATATTCTGGAGCAGGAGCGACTCCCATAATAGGTCCAGTGCCAAGTAATAATGGTCTGATATACAATGCTCCTTTTCCTGCAGGAGGAACCCATTTTTTATTGGCGGCAACGACTTGTTCGACCGCGTCCAAGAAAATTGATTCTGGTACAGGAGGCATGCCTAGACGATCAGCACCAGATTGAAATCTTCGTGCATTTTCTTCAGCTCTGAAGATTACAACTCTATCATTTATTGTTCTATGTGCTTTCATGCCTTCGAAAATACCTTGACCATAATTTAAAACACCAGCAGCAGGATCAATTTCAAAAGTTCCATATGGCATTATTTTTCCAGGAGCCCATGCATCACCAAGATTACATTTTGCCATATACATCCAATCAGTCTTTGTCAAAGAAAATGTAAGAGAATCCCAGTCAATATCATCCATTTTTCCCACTTCCTTCAACTATAATCTGAACTCAAATTGCTCCCAGTTGATACACCTAATGAAATACAGTTTTCAACCATTCCGCTATTAATTTTAAAAAGGGAGTACAAGAATTAAAGTTCCTTAGTCAATTTCTTATGTTTGTGTCGGAGTATTCTAGCCAGTACGACCTTGCTGTCATTTCCACTAGGTCTACAGATTATAATATCGAATTATGGGGTAGATGTAAAACTGGCGAATCAATTTTTTTGGAAATAGAGGGTTTAAAGCCCTATATGGAAGTTACCTATCCAAGAAAAGAGATACCTTCTGATATAGATAAAAGGTTGGAACAGTTAAGAAAAAGAGATGATGTTGCCGAAGTATATGAATTTGGAGAAAAATGGACAGAGTCTGGGGTTAAAAAAATATGGAAAGTAATAATGCATGGCTCACAACATAAGGACCGTTCTGAATTTCGTAAAGAAAATGCTGATGAATGGAAATTTTATAATGCAGATTTCAATCATGACAGGAGGTTGTTTTATGATTTAGATTTGGGTACACATATTTCAGTTAATTGTGAATTAATTGATAACCATAATTTTCCGGTTGATGTTTATGCAAAAACAGATATTCATAATTTACAAAAGATAGAATCATTTCAAGCGCCTTTCATTATTGCATCCTTTGATTTAGAAACAAGTATTGCTGATAATAGAATATTATGTGCTGCAGTAATTATTGATCAATTAGATACTTCAGGTCAAAGAAAAGAAGTTCCAGAAGAGTATACTTTTGTTGGAACAGAAATGGAAATTATGAAAGAAATGACTGATTTGATTAGTAGAAAAGATCCAGATATTATTACAGGATATAATATTGATAATTTTGATTTACCCCGTTTAGAAGAGAGATTGAATTATCTTGTTAAAAAAGAAGATAGGAAAAGTCGTGAAGAGTTATTTGGCTGGTCAAGAGCATCTCATAAACGATCGGGAGATAAAGTTCCTAAAAAGAGATTTAATTCAAAAAAATGGGAAATTATTGGACGTTGTTTTGTTGATGCTTGGTGGGAAGCAAGAATGGCTCTTAGACCTAAAAGAGAAACATTGTCATATGTTAGCCAATTATTATTTCCAGAAAGAGAGGATTTACGTAAATTAGAAATTGATGCTAGCAAAATGGATGAAGAATGGGCAAAAAGACCTGATGAGGTTTTAGAATATTGTAAAAGAGATGCGTTACTTCCATGGGAAATCTTAGATGAATTAAGGGTAATTCCTAGGAAAGAATCCTTAGCAGCTGTATCAAAAATATCTCTTGATGTTGTAATTAATGGTACTACTAGTAATTGGATTGATAGCCTAGTGATTCGTTTAGCAGATAGAAGTAATGTTGCAGTACCAATGACAAAACGATATGATAGATCAGACCAAATTGCAGGAGGTTATGTTCATGAAGTTGAACCTGGGGTGTATCCATGGGTTGCGGTTCTTGATTTCAAATCAATGTACCCTTCAATAATGATTAACAATAATATTTGCAGGACTACAATGATTGAAGATAAAAATAGTCAATTGCCATGTCATGAGTCACCGGATGGCATAAAATATTTACAAAAAAGTGAAAGAGAGGGTTTAGTTCCAAAATTACTTGTAGATTTAATGTCACAAAGAGACTTTCATAAAAGTGAAATGAAAAAAGCAGAGGAGTCAGGAGATAAGTCTAAACAAAGATTTCATGATGGAATGCAATATGCTGTTAAAATTTTAATGAATTCTTTTTATGGTGTGTTTGCATCAGTATTTTATCGCTTTACTCATAAAAACATAGGATCGTCAATTACAGCATGGGCGCGATATAATATCACAGAAATCATTCGTCAATTAGAAGAAGAAAATCAAAATGTAGTGTACTCTGATACAGATTCAATTTTTGTTAGCGTGCCTATGAAAGATAATGTTCCAACTAAGCGCTCTGATATTGAATCCGATGCTAAAGAGTTTGATGATGCCAAGGAAGAATTAGTTAGATTTGGGAAAGAATTAGCCGAAAGGTTTACTGAAGATGCGGCAGAATTAGAATTTGAAACAGGCCTATCAGCATTTTTTTCACATGGAGCAAAAAAGCGTTATGTTGGAAGAATGATTTGGCCTAAAGAAGAAATGATCATAAGAGGTTATGAAACAAGGAGATCGGATTCATTTACATTGTTAACAAATACAATGACTTCAATGTTTGAATATATTTTGGATGGTAATCAAGAATCGGCTATTCGAGATGTTATTGATTTAATTAAAGAAGTAAAGAAAGGTAATGCTAATGTTGAAGATTTAGTGATAAGCCGTTCATGTAAAGCATTCAACTCCTATGCAAATCCAGAGGGTTTACCTTTTGTAAAAGCGGCAAAAAGAAGGATAGAACTTGGACTTGAATTTACTCCTGGAATGAAAGTAGCATATGTCGTAACGAATACTTCTGGAAGCACTCAAGAAGTAGAACCTTGGTTAGTTGAGGATGGTGGTGAACCCGTTTCAAATTATGATCCTGATTATTATTCAAAACGTTTGGCTAAAGCATTGGGTAGGATTACAGAAGCATTTGGTTGGAGTGAAAATGAATTACTTACAGGCACTCGACAAACAACATTATTTTCTTTTTGAAACTAATGTTAATTGACTTAAAAGCCGCATAAAATTAAAAGTTAATGTTTGAAAAAGTAATTATGGAAGAAGAACCTGTTTCAAGAAAAGCCCGTTTAATTTCTATGCTTTTACGATTAATGGCTCTTGCTTTAATTGCAGGCGCACTTTATATTTCCACAGAAGGAATTTTCCTGATAATCTTATTGTTTATTTTAGTTGTACCATTTGAGAAGCTTTTCCCAAGACACAAGGGCCAAAAAATACGTAGACCAAATTTGGATACTGATTTAGGCTATGCTCTTGCGGCACCACTTCTAGGATTAATTACAGGAGCTGTAACTATATTTGTCGCATTTGCTAGTTTAGCATGGATTCCTGGCCTTTTAATCAAACCATATGTAGCAATGATTCCTAGTCAATATATGCCAATTATAGGATTTTTTTTATTTGATTTTCTAGTTTATTGGACACATCGATTTTATCATGAAATTCCAGTATTATGGAAATTTCATGCCATTCATCATTCAACAGAGCATTTAGATTGGGCAAGTGGGTTTCGAGCACATCCTTTGGATGGCACAATTTTAGCTCCTGCATTCATATTTCTCATTACAGCAGGATTTAGTCTAGAAATAACAGGTTCATTGGCAGTGGCTCAAATTATTCTTGGCCTTTTCCTCCATGCAAATGTACGTTGGAATCTTAAGATACTTCATCGAATAATTATTACACCAGAGTTTCATCATTGGCACCATACAAATGAAAAAGATGCTATTTGGACTAATTATTCGACATTTTTACCACTTTGGGATCAAATTTTTGGAACTTATTTCATACCTAAAGATAGAAGGCCAATGAGCTACGGGGTTAATGAAAAAGTACCTGATGGTATGATTTTACAACTAAAATATCCATTTCGCGGGTGGAAAAATCCTCTTTGGTATTTTTTCCATCCGATTCAGAGTATAAAACGCGTATTTCAATTTAGTTGGTCTATTATAATTTCAATGTTTAAATCAGCATTCAGAAAAAGAGGTTCGAAACCATGGGATATTTATGCTGATTAAATTAGATTTACAAATAAAATTTTACAGTTAAATTGGAATATCCCTTATAGTTGCGGTTTACATAGGGTACTATGAAAATATTCACAATTCATATTTCATTGATACTAATATGTTCAATGTGTTTTTTACCTGGATGTACAGAAATTAGATTTAAGGACAATAATATTGAGACTGAAGAACAATATAATACAACAAAAATTAGTATCGCATCATTTAATATCAAAATATTTGGTAAAACAAAAGCATCAAATGATACAGTTATGGCATCACTTGTAGATATTGTTTCGAAGTATGATATAATTGCAATCCAAGAAATAAAAGACATAGATCAAGAAGTTCCTTATGAGTTTCTTGAATTATTAAACAATGAGTCATTAATTCCGTTTGAAATGTTATTATCAGAGAGGTCGGGAAGTCAAGAAGATGATAAAAATAGTCAGGAGCAGTATGCTATACTGTATAATCCGGATTTAATTTCTGTAATAGATAATGGTACTTTGTATAATGATTCCGTGAATGACTCTTTTCAAAGAGAACCATTTTTGGCACATTTATCCGTCAAAAATACAACATTAGATTTTGTTTTAGGTGTTATTCATACCAAACCAGCAGCGGCTGAAGATGAGATTGCAGCGTTAATTGATGTATTTAATTGGTCAGCAGATTATTATGATGACGAAGATGTTATGATTGTTGGAGATTATAATGCAGATTGTAGTTATTTTGATGAAGAAGATATTACAGAATTAGAAATAGGTTCCACAGAATTCCTTTGGGCAATTCCAAATGAGGCAGATACTAATCTTGCAAGCTCTAATTGTACATATGATAGAATGGTATTAACTGGAGAGATAGTAAACAATTTCAATGGAACTTGGGGTGTTGATAATACCTTTTCAGAGTCTTCAATTTCTGATCATTGGCCCGTTTGGATTGAATTAGTAATAAGAATTGATTAAACTAATTTTGTTTTAATTCTATTAAGATAAAACCTCTGTCTACCTTTTGCTCAACATTGCAATTAATTTTTTCAACAGTTCCACTAAATGGTGCAGTAATTTTATGCTCCATTTTCATTGCTTCCATAATTAACAAACTTTGCCCTTCTTCTATTGATTGTCCAACATTTACTTGCACATCTAAGATTGTCCCTGGCATCGGAGCCTGAAGAGATCCTTCTGTGAGTTTTGTTGCGCTTTTTCTACTATCTGCGGAATTAAATGTAAGGACTTTACCATCTATATGAACCCAAAATGTGTCTTTATCTCTAACTACATTAGCAATAATTTTTTGACCTCCTTGAGTTATTTTAATGGTTTTTTTATTTATTGAGTATTCTATTTTAGGTAGATCGTAATCTTCATCATTTAGTGTGATTTTTCTAATCAAATTCAAATTATTGATATTTTGTAATGAGATTTCCCATTTATCATTATTTGAATCTATTATTTTCATATTTTCACCTATGGATATTTGTTATTTAATTTTAAAAATGGATCTGGAAATACATTATTATTTTTTGAATAATCTAAATTTGCACTTCCTAGATTTTGTGAAACTGCACATGCAATCGCCCCTAATGCCAAAGTATCAATATCAATTGATGGTGTCCATCCCTTAGGCCATTTATTTTCAATTAAGTTAGTGGTAGTTTCACCTTTGACAACATCTTCATCACAAAGTAATGCATGTAAAAATTCAATATTTGTTTGTAATCCCAATAATACAGTGTCTTTTAATGCATGTTTCATCCTCATAATGGCAGATTTACGATCTGAACCATGTACGATTATTTTTGCAATCATTGGATCAAAATTAGTATCTATTGCATTACCTTCTACAACTCCAGAATCTACTCTAATTCCTGGCCCTTGAGGCATTTTTAGTCGAAGGAGTGGTCCCGCAGAGGGTAAAAAGCCAGACGATGGGTCTTCCGCATAAATTCTACTTTCTATGCTGTGTCCTTTCATTGAAACATCTTTTTGTACAATTCCTAAAGGCAAACCGGCTGCTATTCTAAATTGTTGATGTACGATGTCTATTCCAGTAACATATTCAGTAACAGGATGTTCAACCTGTAATCTTGTATTCATTTCCAAAAAATAGAAGTTTTCACCATCTAATAAAAATTCTACAGTGCCTGCTCCCATATAAGTTACAGCAGCGGCAGCAGCAATCCCTGCTGCCCCCATTTGATTTCTTAATCTTTCATTTAGTGCAGGTGATGGGCATTCTTCAATGACTTTTTGATGCCTTCTTTGTAGGCTACATTCACGTTCTCCTAAATGAATTATATTTCCATATCCGTCTGCAAGAATTTGAATTTCAATATGTTTGCAGTCAGATAGTAATTTTTCAACATAGATTCTTCCATCACCAAAAGCAGATTCTGCTTCTCTTTGAGCAGCCTCTATTGCGCCAGCCATTTCTCCTGGACGATTAACTACTCGCATACCTTTTCCACCACCACCAGCACTAGCTTTAAGCAATAATGGAAATCCTAATTTCGGCCCAACTGTGATTAATTCTTGATGAATATCTTTCATTTCTATTGAAACTACTTCATGCCCAGGAACTAGGGGCACACCAACACTTCTCATTTTTTCTCTTGCAGACATTTTATCTCCCATAATTTCAATGGCATCTGGAGATGGCCCAACCCAAATAAGACCAGACTCAGTTACTGCTTGAGCAAATTCAGCAGATTCTGATAAAAATCCAAATCCTGGATGAATAGCCTGTGCCCCAGTTTCTTTAGCGGCATTAATTATTGCATCAACATTTAGATAGGTTTCATGTAATGTTTCACCTTCAAGGAAATAATTTTGATCACATAAATCAAGTAATGGTGCGTCCTTATCATTTGAGGTATAGATTGCTACGGGACTAAGTTCAAGCTCCTTACATGCTCTTGCAATCCTACAAGCGACTTCTCCTCTGTTTGCAATTAATACACAACCGAATGGAAATTTTGCATTCTTCATCCACTCTGGTGCTAGCATTTTCATTCCTCATTACTTACATACCAATCCGGATCTCGTCTTTCAATAAATGCTCCTAAACCTTCTTGACCTTCTTTTCCTCCACGCATCACACTTGTTGTTTTTAGAGTATGATCTCTTAACTCCATCATGTTTCCATTCCAATCATCGAATGTTTTGCACAATAGTTTGGCTTGCTCAATTGCAGAAGGTGCACTTGTAAGAATTTGTGAAATAATTTTATTACAATTTATTTCTAAATCCTTTTCATCTTTAGCAATTTCATCAATAAACCCGATTCTTAATGCTTCGTCAGTATTAATTCTTGAACCTAGCATTGCTAATCTTCGGAATTGTGCACTACCTAATCTTTTGTATACGTAAGGCCCAATAACTGCGGGTAAAATACCTAATTTAATTTCACTCATGGCGATTTTTGACCCATCCATTGCAATTACATGATCTAAGCAGGCAACTAAACCTGCGCCTCCACCTAATGCTACACCTTTGATTAACCCAATTGTAAAACAAGGATTTGACCAGATTCCATAAAATAATTCATCTAATCTTTTAGCATCTTTTTGATTTTCTTCTAGGGTTGCTTCTCCACTATCTTTCATCCAATTAATATCTGCACCAGCGCAGAAATGTTTTCCATTTCCTTTCAAAATAATTACACGCGGAAGAGTTTCTCCAGATTCAGAGACTAGTGAATGCGCAGTAGCAGCACAGTTGTTCGCAGCCCATGAAAAAATATTGATTAATTCTTGAATTAATTCAGGGTTTAACGCATTATAGACCTCTATTCTGTTTAATGAAATTTCTAAAATTTCTTTTTCTAAATTCACTTCCAGTAAGTTACATTTTGGCATTGATTCTTTTAAATTCATTATTTCACATCCTAAATATTCCATATTTTTCATTACTTTCTTTACTGTTTAAACTCGAACTAATCGCAAGTCCGAGAATATCTCTAGTCTTTCTTGGGTCAATGATGCCATCATCCCATAATCTTGCAGTTGAATAATATGGAGAACCCTCAGTTTCATATTTTTCTAAAATAGGTGCTTGAAACTCATTTAATTCTGTTCCAGAAAGAGGGGACTTGCCCTCTCTTTCAAGTTGATCTGACTTTACTGTACTCAAAACACCTGCAGCTTGCGGTCCGCCCATTACAGAGATTCTCGCATTCGGCCACATAAATAAGAATCTTGGATCATAGGCTCTTCCACACATACCATAATTTCCAGCACCATGGCTTCCACCAATGATAATTGTAAATTTTGGTACAGGAACACAAGAGACAGCAGTAACTAATTTTGCCCCATCTTTTGCAATACCGCCTGATTCATATGCTTCACCAACCATGAATCCCGTAATATTTTGAAGGAAAATTAGTGGTATTTTCCTCTGCCCACATAATTCTACAAAATGAGCTCCCTTCAATGCAGATTCAGAAAACAATACACCATTATTTGCTATAATTCCCACAGGGAATCCATGAATTCTTGCAAAACCACAAATTAATGTTGTACCATATCTTTCTTTGAATTCGTGAAATTTAGAACCATCAACAATTCTTGCAATTATTTCATGAACATCATAGGGGATTCGATTATCATCAGGAATTACTCCTAAAATTGAATCAATATCATAAGCAGGCTCTTCTGTAATTTTTGTATCTAATTCCAATCTTTTTGGAGGGGGCAAATTTTCTACAATATCTCTAACAATTTCTAGAGCCTCTTCTTCATTTTCAGCAAAATGATCAGCCACTCCAGATTTTTCTGTATGTACTGCTGCTCCACCAAGTGCTTCTGCGGTTACTATTTCCCCAGTTGCGGCTTTTACAAGTGGAGGTCCTGCTAAAAAGATAGTTCCATTTCCCTTTACAATTACACTTTCATCAGACATTGCAGGAACATAAGCACCTCCCGCAGTACAAGAACCAAGTACAGCAGCAATTTGTGGGATGTCTTTCCCACTCATTCTTGCTTGATTAAAGAAGATCCTCCCAAAGTGTTCTTTGTCAGGAAATACATCATCCTGCATAGGTAAAAAAGCACCACCAGAATCAACTAAGTAAATGCACGGAAGATTATTTTGCTCAGCAATAGTTTGAGCACGAATGTGCTTTTTAACAGTCATTGGGTAATATGAGCCCCCTTTGATGGTAGCATCATTTGCTACAAACATACAATGTCTACCATGAACCATTCCAATACCTGTAATTATGCCTGCACTGTGTGCTTTTTTGTCATATAAGTCGTATGCTGCTAAAGTAGATAATTCAAGAAATGCAGTTCCAGGATCTATTATTTTATCTATTCTTTCTCGAGGTAAAAGCTTGTTTCTACTTCTATGCCTTTCTTCATATTTTCCTCCTCCACCAATTCTTGATTTAGCCATTTTTTCTTCTAAATCTTCAACTAATTTCAAGTTAAAATCATGATATTTTGTATAGGCAGAATCGCCGACATTTATTCCGGACCCTAGGCGTTGCATGTTTCCCCAGTCGGTCAGACACAGTACAGACTTTCAAATCAACGCCAATAAAAGCCAAATTAGGGCTTTAAACACCTAGAACATTTCTTCCGAGGTTACGAAGTCCTGGAGCCATACCAACAGCTAGTAGTGCTAATACGATTAACAATCTCAAATGTTTTTGTTGTGATTCAATTCTAGTTTTCGAAAATACAAAAATCAACAAACAAGTTAGGATTATTTTTACAATTAAAAATAACCAAGCACCTTCACCCTCAATTATTTCTGAACCGAATTCCATAATCTTTGTTCCAAGAACATGTTTTTCTTTGTATGGCCCAAAATCCACACCAATCCATGTTGCTAAACCGTCACATAATTGGCCGAATGTAAAAGCTAAAGTGAGTGGTGAAGCAATCATAGCCTTGCTCATTAAAGATTCAATTTCATCTTTTTCAGGGCTTTTGTGTTTTTCCCATTCTGCAGCGGTCCATTCTGAAGTAAGAACCCCTGGTTCTATTCCTCTATTTTCTAATTCAATTTGAGCAGCAATTCCATATTTGTATAATCCAACTAAAATTACTATTGGAACACCTATGGAAACAATTACCGGCCAAAATTCTTGAGAGCTATAACTTGCCCATGGCTCTATAAAAAATTGTAACCAGAATCCAAAAGTAAGCATACAAAATGCACTTCCTGTTGAAAAAAGCATTCTTTCTAAGGGTGTCCATTCTAAACTTGGAATTGCAGGAAATAACCAAACTACACTCATTGAAAGCAGTACAGTAATTGGTATTGAAAACCAAGATAAATTGCCATGCTGCTCAAGTGAAGGTTCAAAGATTATCAAATAAAATAATAAAAACATAAATGCTGTAGAGAATCTAATCCTGTTTAACATTTGATTAAAGATTTCATTATTATTTGAATCTTGTAAATTTTTTGTAACAAGATAACCTATTGTTCCAGCCGCTATTAACCAAATTGCCAAATGAAAATGAATTATCGGGGAAATGAATAACTTATCAGTTCCATCAATAAAAAATTCAGAATCTTCCAAGACTCTAATTGCTGCGGCTAGAATTACCCATGGAATAAGTGCTACGATGGTATCGTGGCGACAAGGTAAATTATTAATTCTAAAAACACCCGAAATTGCAATTACAAATGAAAATAGTAATACTGCAAATAAAATTGTATTTTGCGTATTATAGGGTGAATCTCCTAATGTTGCATCACCTACAATTGGTGCCCAAATATTTGGATTTACAAAATCATCCCAAATTATTTCAGGAAATAATAAACTACCTAATCCTAAAACAATTATTGATAAGAATATGAAGAATATTGCACTTAATTCAAAATTGTTAAATTTTGAAAATTTCATGAGATCAGACTCTTAAAATAATTACAACACTCATTCTTCTTCAGAAATTGAACGTGGTTCATGAACCTCAGTAAATGTTACTTTTTCAACACCAGCACCATCTCTAAGAGAGCCTACTAGTCTGAATTTTAACATTGAAGCATTCGGGTCATAAAGCATTTCTTGTGGTAATTCAATTGTGATGTCATTACCTTTGAAGTTAATTGAAAAATTCTTGTGACCTGTTTGACTTTCTAAAATTGCATTAACTTTTTCTTTTTTGCCTTTAATCACTTCAACAATTTTATAATTATATTTTAATGTTTGACCAGCTAATGGGTGATTGTAATCAACTCTTGCTCTTCCAGCAGCAACATATTTTAGAATCCCAGTTCTTCCATTTATTTCTACACTAGAACCTATTTGCAGTGATTCAGGATCTCTGACAAATCTCATCATTTTTTCCATGCCGTAAGTTTCTACATCCTCGCTTTTTCTTTCACCATATGCTTTTTCTGGAGGTATTTCTAACTCGATATCTTTGTTTGCTTTTGCTTCTAAAAGGCTTTCTTCAAACCCTTCAATTAATTGTCCTGAACCAACAACAATTGTCATTGGAGAATATTCTTGGCCTTCTTTATGAATCTCATTTTCTTTAGCCGTTTCTTCTCGAGTAGTTTCGATTAATGCATCATTTTCAGCATTAAATAAGTCATAGTCAATTTTCACTATAGTTCCTTCTTCCATGTAATACACCGCTTGGTTGACAGCCCGCCGACTTAATTCCCCTTTATGAGTCAAACGGGTCTCTTCCGTTGTTAGATGTAATCAAAAGTGGGATGGAACCCAATAATGTGAGTGCCCACCCAAACCATACAAAATGACTCCCAGGCAACTCATAAATCGTCACTCTAATCTGTTCTAAATTATTTAATTCCCCTTTTTGCATATTCTCCATTGCTTGAGATTGAGTCAGATCAAAAATAACAACAATGTCTCCATGGAATTTTATAGCACGATCAACTTCACTTCTTGGGAATGTTTCGAATGGCATATCAAACCTGAGAACACCGGGTTCAATTTGTGTTGATTTTTCCCCATCACTAATGCTGATAATTGTACCAATGTAGCCATCACCAACATCAAACCTCTTATTGAATTCTTCATTTGTTTTATTAAGAATTACAACATCTTCAAAAGTGTATTCATAAGATCCATATGATGTGGGTTGATCTTTAATTAATGTAACTTGATGACTTAAATCTCCCCTATCAATAGAGGTGGTTGCAAAAAGGTGACCAATAATTAGTATCACTATACCTAAATGAATTATGTGTGCACAAATCATTTTTATTGAATTTGATTTAGATGATTTTTTAGGTAAATTTTTGATGCCAGAATAGATTAATGAAATTAAAGCAGGTAATGCCATTAACCCCATCGGCATTAGTAACCAAACTATGTGGCCTCTGATTATTGGCCCTCCTAAATCATTTCCAGCGTCACTTGGTAACTTATCTCCCAGTAACCATGCAAAAATTATTGAAATAATTGAAATACAGATTAATAGTGCAATTAATGTTTTATTTTCCATTTTCTTTTGTAAACTATAAGCTGTCAAACTTACTAAAATCAGTAATAAAATTGGTGCCCCAAATAATTCATGGGCTTCAAACCTTGGTCCATCAATACTGCTAAGCAGAATTATCCAAGTTAATAGTAAATAGATGGATGAAATAATAATTGGACTCCACAAAATAATTGAAGATAATTTTAATGTTTTTTCTTCTTCATTCGGACTCATTAACACCCAAGGAATTGATAGTAATAAAATTCCAATTCCTGCCTCATATATTTCGATTATATTTGACCAAGAGCTGAAAAGTAGTATTATTATTGAACTCATAATCCAAGGCCACCCATCTTCCATCTTTTTGTTACATGTTGCAAATAGTGCACTGGCCATCAATATACTTCCAAGTATTACATCTCCCATCCAAATAATCAAAATCGTCATACCTAAAATCATTAAAAGCCTTAAAGGATTATCTTCCTTCGTATAATTCTCGAATTTTAAAAATTTAGAATAAAACTCTTTTTGTTTTAGTATCGGGGTGATGATTGGTATTATTCCACAAATTAATAGTGGAATAAAGATTGGTATATTTTCCCAAATATCAGCATTAAATAATCCAAGAAAAACTAACATCGGACCTATTAAAATGGTTAGGAAAATACTCAAAAAGAAATTTTCTCCGGTTCTATTTTCAGCAGTATATAACTCGGTAAGCTTTTGATTTAACAGGGAACCAGTAAATATTCCAAATAATGCCGTCAAAATAAAGAGATAAGTCATTATTTCAATGCCCGCAATGTCATCAGATTTTAGAATTAAAATCCGTTCCCACAAATTAGTATTTGCAAGAGAGTCCGAATTAACAACAAATGAATGGACACTTCCAGCCCAAACCCCTCCTGCACGGGTTACTAGTGTTGCTAGTAAAGAAAACCAAATAGGACTAATTCCAGCAAGAATTACCCATTCTTTAGATAATTTATTTTTACGTAATCTGAGGTGTAAAAGTATCATTATTGATATCCACGGTAGTATTGAAGCAGTTTCAACAGGATCCCAAGCCCAATAACCACCCCAATCTAACACAGTATAGGCCCAAAAACCACCCAATCCAATGCCTAATGCGCCTAGTGCAAATGATATTGTGGCCGGAAAACGAATTTCTTCTAAGAATTCATTATTGGTCCATGTTTCATAATTAAGAACCATTTTTGGAATTGTTAAACATCCTACCCAAACACAAGTAGAATAAAATGCAAAAATCAAAGGTGGATGAATCACCATTAAATTTGTCTGTAATAGTGGATTTAATCCAGATGAAATAATTAATGAATTTTCTGGCTTTAGTTTAAATGGATCTAATGAAATTGCAATCAATAGTAAACAGAGTGTAAAGCAATCTAAAATTTTAGTACTCGTTTTCCAAGAGTATTTTTTTTGTGGGAATAGTACATTGTAAAGTGAAATAATTGAACAACAAGCAGCCCATAATAGTAAAGGCCCTTCTCTTGCAGCCCAAACAGCGCTAATTCTGAATCTAATTGGTAAACTTTCAGAACCATGCCTGGCTACATATTCATAGTTTTCATTATTCGTGATAAATAAATAACAAAGAGATAAAAATGGAATAATTGGCATAATACTACCTGAAAATTTAATTATTTTCTTAATCAAAGCATTGTTAAAATATTTTTCAATATTGATTATTTTAAGAGAAATGCAAAAAACAGCTAAAGGTAAAATAAAGTTAAACATTAACTTCACCATCCATAAAATTTAGCCCTGCTATAACCAAATGAGAGTAACACTGAAATCACTCTTTTCTTAAATATTAATTTTGGACTTTTAATCATTATTTTTAATCCCACACCAATTTTGGTAAATATTGACATCCCATTCATTTCATCTGGCATGCAAGCAGCCATTATTGCTAACTCATCATCTGTCAAATCATATAATGCTTTTTTGCCCTTCAGGATTTTATGATAGGGAGGGAATTCCTTTTTCCATAACGTTTCATATTTACTTAAATCATTTTTTGAAAAACTATTTTTTTGTAATGCTTCTTTACATACTTCTGCAGCAAACTTTCCAGATTTCATTGCGAGGTGAGACCCACCTTCAAATAAGGGTGATGTAAATCCTGCTGCATCTCCAATCATAATTAATCCATCATCAATTGTATTATTCCTCGGGCCACTAATTGGAATAGTTCCTCCAAACGGTTTAATCTTCATTCCTGATTTTTTCCAAACAGGATCAATTTTCTTTTTCTCACTAAGATATGTATCTTCAATAAAAGAATCTAAAGATTTTATTTTTTCACTTTTTTTTGTGGTAACTAGTCCGACATTAGCTCTCCTATTTTTTTTGGGAATCATCCAAACATAACCTTCAGGTGCATATTTAGGCCAGATATAAAAATCAAGATATTTGTCATTTTCCACCTCAATCATTTCATATTGATATCCAGATATAACTTCAATTTTATTGGAATTATTCAAAATTCTTGAAGTTATTCCTGCAACTCCACTTGCATCAATAATAATTTTTGTAGTGACGGGAAACAAGTCTCCTTTTCCCGTAATTTCCCAATTAGAAAATTGATTTTTCAATTGAAAATTTTTATTTAAGCCTTTAACCTTATGTGACGGTTTAAAAGTCGCCCCTTCTTTAACGGCTTCATCGATAAGCCATTGTTCAAAAAGGTGTTTTTCTAAAACATAACCCGATTCCGTTAATTTTTTTTCCACATTATTTGGAAAAAGGACTCTGATCCCTTTAACATGTAGAGAGATTACTTCTTCTGGCAACTCTATTTCTAAATTTTGTACTGCAATCTCTGATAGACATTCCCCACAATGTACGGGCACACCGATTTCTTTGTGTTCTTCGAGTATTAGTGTACGTAGCCCAAGTCTTGCACAATGAAGCGCTGCAGTACCTCCTCCTGGTCCAGCACCAATCACGACGACATCCCAGTCAGCATCTCCCATTGAGTTAACAAATCATCACCGGTCTTATCAATTCAGTGTTTGTTAATGCATGGGTTCAAGAAAGGGTAGTATACGTGCGTACTGAGGGCAACACATGAATTCAGCACAACCAATTGCCATTGTTACTGGCGGAGGAAGAGGAATTGGGAGGGGAGTGTCGCTGAGATTGGCTTCAGAGGGATATAGGATTTTGTTGACATATAATTCCGATAGCTCATCCGCAGAACAAACAGTTGATGAAATTAGAACAAATGGTTCCGATGCGGTTGCTTTGAAAATAGATTGTAGTTCACCATCCGAAATTTTG
>NZKH01000029.1 GCA_002692465.1 Methanobacteriota archaeon
TTAGATAAAGAGCATAATCGCAGAATTGCATGGACTGGTTATAATTGGGATCATGTTAAATTTGTAGAAGATATTCAATTATTAATTGATGAAGAATGAAGGGAAATACTTAGGCCTGATAGAAAAAGAAGAAAAGAATGGCAACATTTGGTGCATTCTTCCTTGCGGGTTGCACTGGAGTATTCACAAGTCTACTCATGAAGCCCCCAATCGTAGATAGTATCAAAGAAGTAAAGCCTTCTGGAGAATAATGTGAATGGGCTTAATTTACAATCTAATCATGTAATTGAGTATGTGATATTCATTATTGTAATTCTTGCATCCACATCTATTAGTACAAATGAAAAAATGATTGGAAGCGATAATGAATTAGAAATAGATAGTATCCAAGGTTCTGTCATACTTTCAACCAGAGCTGCAATGGATGCTTTAGGATTAGATGAAAATACAAGAACAGGTGCAATAGCAACCGTAAATTTAACCGTGAATTCTATTGAAAGTGAAGGATGTAATTCCTGTAATAAAACACCTGTTGGCATACAAATAATTGGTGATGTAGAAATTCAAAATATTCGTAATCAAATGGGGGGTTTAGGTAGAGTTGAAGGTATACTAAGTATTACCTATCTCAAAGAATATATTGATTCCAACTTCGTTAGTAAAGAATGGATTACAATTGAATGGAATGCTAGTGGTGGTGATGAATTAGACACATTCACACATATTATGATTCATCATGTTCCACCAAAATGGGAATTAAATGATCGTTACAAAGCAGCATTCATTACAATTGATAAAAACAAAGAAAGTAGGACCGGACCTTGGTTATTAGCTCAAAATCTTATTGATAATTCATTAAATGTTCAAGGGTGCCTACCAAATAGTTTATCTTGTGAAAAAGCATTGAATCCGGACATTAATCTAACTTCAACAAAAAAGGAAATTGAAGAACCAATAATTTTACCACACTATAATAATTTGATTAGATTAACAAATTTAGAAGCAACAAATACAACACCAGAAAAGAATGAAAAATTAAGAGAGTTGTTTAAAATTAATAATGAAAGTGATGCTCATAGTATTATTTGTGATGAAACGGAAGAAGAAATTTTAGCATTAAAAACTTGGGAAATTGAAGTTGTTAATAATAATATAATTGCCCCGATGAGTCTTTGGTTAGATATTCTAGATTTGCCTAGTAGCACATTCATACAAACTAACGGTTTTTGGACTGAATTAGATTATGAAGAGTTTGGATGTGCTTCTATCTCTGATAAGGGGAAAAATATTAAATTAAGTATACTCAAAAAATAAATTAAATCCAAATAAAACCAATAATAAATACCTCTATTAATAAAAGGTGTTTGGACTAAAATATGAAAAGGATTGCTTTATTGATTATTTTTGTTCTTATTGGAATGTCCTTATCTCCAGTAATTGCTCAAATACCTGCACCAAATTCAAATACAGAAAATGGAAACACTTTGAGTGTTGATGGATTTGTAACAACTAAATTTGCATCTGTTGGTAGTGATGTTCAAATTTTTGCACACACAAGAGGTCATATTAGTTCTACACAAGTTACTGCTGATATACTTAGATATGACATGGATCCGATTGATGCAATAAATGGTGAATTGCCATTAGATGGTACAATTGTTTCTACTGTAGTTCTTCAAAAAACAGGGGTACATGAAAATGACCCTGGAACTATGACTTGGGAGGGAGTTTATACAATTCCAGTCACCTCACTAGGAGGAATGTACGGGGCGGCAATTAAAGCAGAAAATAGTCCAACTATGATTGCGGTTGATGATTCTACACAAATTACAAAGTTACTTTTCGAAAAATTTGAGAATCATGTTTTACAACCATTAGATACTGCTTGGGATACTGCAAATCCTTTAGGGGAAATAAAATCCGAATTTGACTCATTAAAATCTGCAGGAACTTCAAATGGTGGATGGACAAATTTTGTGGAAACTGCAACAAAAGGTAGTGGCCCCGGAGGTAGTGAACAACTTTGGAACAACATGATTGATGCTGGACGTAACAATTATGATATGGAGGCCGGTTCAAATTTCCTAGAAGCGTTGATGGAATTTCTTGATTCAGAAGATGTTGACGCAGGATTGATGATGATTACTGGTTTATTACTATATGGAGATGAATTCCCTCTTCCAAGAGTAATGGAAGATTTCGGAGAAATAATTGATTATGCACAACTATTTGATCCGATTGAGAATTTTACAAGATTTGAAGGTACTGGTGATTTTGAAGCCGCATATAATGCGCTAGTTGGAAGTAATGAATGGAGTGCTTTAAAAGAATCTATTGACAATCTAGCAAACAATCAATTACCGTTTCAATCAATTCAAAATATTTTACATAACCTTGCCCTATTGGCAGTCTCAGACCATCCTGATGCAATAATAAACGCTTTAGAAGCCTGGGTTGAACCCCTAATTGATGAAGACATTGACAGTATGACGCCCATTCAAAAATTAATTGTAAGAATGGCGGAAATGGATGTGGATGTTCAAGATTTAAATGGTGATGAAATTCCAGATGATGAAGGAGAAATAACATGGGAATATGAGTTATTATTAGAGACTTCTGAAGGTCAGGCTTGGACTGCTAAAATGGAAGCTAATTCACCTTGGGTAAATGATGCATTTGATAATTTCAATTCATTACCTGAAGATATTGTTGGTCATGTATTTACATCTCTAGAAAACCCTGTATGGGAAGATCTTGGTGAATCTATTGAAGAATTTGGACAATGGGTTGAACAATCTAGCAAGGGTCATTATTACAATAGTTGGTGGAATGAAGAAGGGAAAGATGATGAAACAATTATATTTGGAGACAATTGTAATGATTTCGATGAAGATGATGAAGGTGAAGAAAATAATTGTACACCTGAAATAGAGAAAATTGTAACAAGTATTTACGATAGAAATGTCTTAGATTTAGGTGTGAGCCTTGAAATAAACCCTGAAGATTGGTGGACTTGGGAAGAATATAGAGATGATGTTCCAAATAAATTCACTATTGCAATGACAAATGAATTTGGAAGTGTTGAAAGTACAGATTTGGTTAGAGATGGTAACGATTTCAGATATCATGGTCGTCTTTCAGTTTCAACAATAGAAGATGCTGAATGGAGTTTTACACAACCTTTGATTAATTTTGTTCCTCCTTGTGATGAATGTAAAGTAAGAGATGCTGTTTTAGAAATGGATAAATTGTTCCCTACATTAATAGAATCAATGGCTTGGGAAAATAATGATGAAACTTTTATTGTTTCAGCTGTGGGTGTTTTAGTTACTCAAGATGAAACTACTAGCGTGAATAGTGATTACAACGTAAAAGCAACAGCCTATTCTCATGATGGCCCTGTAGAAAATGCTGAAATTGATTTGGCTATTTTAAGAATCTCTCCACAAGTTGCTGAAGATGCAGTTGGAGATTTCGATATTGAAGGTGAAATTGAAATTCAAACATACGATAATGGTAATCCAGAGTTAATAATTGGAACTTATTCTGCTGACGATATTAATGGTAATTTAGACGTTGAAATTAATCCCAGAGGAAAAATGGACGGAGAAGATATTTATCTTTATGATCAATTATCATTCCAACATTCTTTCAAAAATGAAGGGGATTCTGATGGTTGGGAAGTAGATATTTCAAGCGCTAATGGAAATATTGGTATTGCAGAAATAACCACAAGTGGAAAGACTAACTCAGGTATTGGGTTTGAAAGAACCGAACAATTCCCAGTGCATGGTACTCCAGATTGTATGTTTACTCAAGGAAATGTTGAAGATATGATAGAAGAAGGTGGACAAACCCAAGATAGAATTAATTTAGAATTAAGAGTTCAAGAATGGGATGGTCCTTCATACGAGTATAACACTCCAGAAATAGTTGAAATTCATATTGATTGGGGAGATGGAACCGAAACCCATATCGGCGGTGATGAATCAATTCCAAGCAATTATTGGGGTTGGGAAGAGCATACATATTATGATGCGGAAGATACTGAATTTGATATTTTAATAGAATATATTGATGAAAATAGTAAAACATATTTTCATTCTTTTACTTATCTAGGTAGAGAAGGTTTTGAAAGGACACATGAAAATCATGAAGATGATGACCACGATGACGAGGAGGATAATACGTGGTATTCTTGGGACATACAAAGCTTTGAACGGGGACAATGGCAATATTGTCAATTAAATTCATGGTATACTACAACTCCAAGCCCTGCAATTATTGACAGTTTCATTACAGATGGGCCATTTGAAGTTATGAAAGAAGAAATTATGACTTCGAATGCTGATGGAGATGCGGTTATGTCAGTAACTCCTACGCTTCCTGGAGCATACATTTCAATTGCACAAGCAAAAGTAACTCGGGCTAATGGTGAAGAAATGGTCGGAATTGGAATGAATTTAGCAGGAGTTACTGAGGGAAGTATTTCAATTGGTGGAGATTTAAATCAAGAAACTACTTTTGGAGGGCTCCCTGTGTATATTTCTGAAAGAGATGATTTAAGTACGGGAATTTCTATAGCACCTTCAAATATTCCTTGTGAAGAAGGTCATACAATTTTTGCAGGTTTAGTGCCATTAGATCTTCGTGATGCATTCCCTGATGTCTCTCATGATGAATGGACTGGAGATGAAGAAGGTGACAATGAAATGTCAACAGAATTAGAATTTTCATGTTCTGACTCAGCCCAAAATTGGGAAGTTGATTTAAAAGCACCAATGTATCTATTTGCTGCTGTAGCGATTGATAGTAGCAATGATGAGGATGATGAAGATGAGGATGATTGGGATGAAGATGAGGACGAGGCGAGTAATCAATTGTTCCCTAATGCATTACATATTGGAATTGTATTAAATAATCCTGCTTCATTAAAATTAACTGGTGATCTTGGACCTGGACAAACAACAAACATTGCACTAAGTGATGAAGATGGGCCTGCATCTAGGATTCTTGCAGTTGCAACTCCAAAAGAGGGTTTTGATCCTGCAACAATTGACTTCTCTGCATTTACAGAGTTTATTTATGGCGAAGGAGTACGAAATGAAGTTGGTTGGGTTGCTCAAGAAGAAGATTTAAACAAAGTTAGAATCGAATCGGATGCTTGGTGTGAAGATAGAAATGATTACGACTGGGATACAGGTACCTCTTATGGCGAATCAAATATTAGAACTAGAATACATGTAGATATGAATAAATGGAGTTCAGAAGCACCGCCTAATCCAACTGATGCTTATCTAAAAGATAGTGAAGGAAGTATTATTTCTCCGGTAAGAGATTGGTATCAAGAGGAATGGGATTACAACACCTGGTATGCAAATTATGAAATAAAGGATGCCGGAGATTACGAATTAATTTTAAACGAACATATTAATGAGATTTATATTGATATAGGAGAGTATGATGGAGATTATTTTTGTAATTGGGTTGAAAATTCATGGCATGAAACTGATGGGGAGAATGATGTAGATACTCCTGAAGAAATTTTTGAATTAATTGATAAGCTTCTATCTAATATTGACTCAATTGCATGGGGTCAAGGATCTAGTGCCGATTTACAACTACCAATTCTTTCATCTCCTGTAGGGGAATATACAATCTTATCTATTGCACAAATCGGTGAAGGTGATTCTGCAACAATAGTTTCGGCCATAAATGATGAAGTAATCGTAGCAGAGCCAAATCCTGAACCACCTGAAGTAAGTGATATATTCCTTAGTTTTAGCCCTGCAGATCCTAAGATTGGAGATACAATTACAATTAATGTAGTGGATGAAAATAATGCTCCAATAGACGGTCTTTCTGTTACTGGTAAAAAGGATGGAGTATGGACGATTTTTAGTATGGTAACTGATGATGCTGGTCAAGCAGAATTTATAGCTCAAGAAGGCACTATTGATATTTTAGTATCTGGAGGAAATTATAATTCCGCTGAATTAACAATTGTTGTATCATCTACAGGAATTACTACAGGTGATGGGGGGGATTTACCTGATGAAGATAACCCNTTACAATCTAATGATGATTCAAATGATGATTCAAATGATGATTCAAATGANGATTCAAATGANGATTCAAATAATGAAGGAAGTGGTACTGGAACCGGTTTAAGTTCCACTCTAGGNGAATATCAAGATATNTTCTTAATTGTAATAGGTGTTTTAGTTGTAGTTATCATTATTTTACTATCTGTAATGAAATTAAGAGGTAGAGAAGTTGACGACTGGGGAGATGATGCTGCATGGGACGATTATGAAGAAATCGTTAAAACTCCGATGAATTATAATTCAGCACCACCTTCATCTCCACCTGCAGCACAAGCAGGAACTCCTCCAAATTATATGGAAGGACAATGGAGAGACGGTTATGAAGTCTTAGAATATCCTTCTGGAAGTGGTTCTTGGTGGTATAAAGATGGTAATTCTGGACAATGGTTAGAATGGAAATAAATCCTTTAATTACAAAGTAATAATGATTTAGTTTTACTAGTAAGAGAGGAATATGAACCCCAAAAATGCCAGAATTGCAATAATACTTGTATTGGTATTATGTTCTGGTTTAATATTCATTTTTCCAACAGAACCTGTGTTGAATACAAATGTACTTTTTGATGATAAAGTTAATGAAAGAATTGAAAATGAAAAATCTTCTAAAGATAATACGAATTTAATTCTAATTATAACACATGATGATGGTAATGATTTAACAAATAATTTAACAAGAGTGCAAAAATTATTATCACTTAAAAAAGATATTGATACGAATAAGGATAATTTATCATTATTAGATCCGAAAGGTACAGAATATGTTTCCAAAATTGTATCGCCATTCGACGCATGGGAAAACGCATTTAATTCAAAAAATAGATCTTTGATTAATGCTAGTAAATGGGCTGATGTACTTCAACCCACGATAGAAAATGGTTGGTGTGGAGAAAATGCTACTGAAGAAGAAAATATTGCATTTCAATCTACATTATTACTATTGCCAAATGATGTGAAATTTAATGTTGCATGTCCTAGTTTTTCAGGCTCATCTATTAACCAAGCTCCCGAAGCAAATGAATTACTTTGGTTAATTGATGTTGAAGACTCTTTGGGTGAAGAAATTGATGTTGAATGGAGTCTAATTCTAAAGTGGGCAGGAAAAATAAGTGAAGAGACTGAATTTCAAATAACCCCTGCTGGAGTAAATATGTTGTTTGCTAAATCACAAAAAATTGCTGAAGAGGACCTTTCTAAATTATTAATACCTTCATTCTTATTTTTGATTACAATACTTACTCTTGGATTAAAAGATTGGAGGATTTCAACAATTACAATTGGAAGTGTAGGATTAATAATCTTAGCAGAAATTGGTCTTCTTTCCTCATTTGGGTTTACAATCTCTATTGTAGATGTCATTGCAATACCGATAATTATGGGCGTGGCTGTAGATGGTGCTTTTTGGTATTGTAAATCATCTAGAAAAAAGGAAGAAGTTAGAAAAATGCTTCTTATTGCTATGATTACGACGGTTACTGCTGTTTCACTAGCTTTATTTTCTCCAATAAAAGCACAAAGGTCTTTAGCATTAATAATGATAATTGGAATTATACTTGATTGGATCGTGACAAGATTTGTTCTAGAAGATTTTTATTTGAGTAAAAGGGTGGAAAGTGACAAATTTCCAAACACTGAAAAATATAATTACTATTCCAACTCTATGTTTTGGCCTGCAACATTAATAATTTTAACAACTATTGCGGTTTTATCCCCTACAAGTGTTGATGTTTTAGATGTTAAACAGTTTTTACCAGACAATGACCCTGCTTTAGATGAATTAGAAGCATTACAATCAAAATATATTCTTGGCGCTGGAACAGAAACTTGGATTGTAATTGATGCAGATGGCGATTCACCTGCTGATCTGAGTAAGATTCAAGATTTTCAAAAACAACTTTCCAATCATCCAAGTATTATTTCTATTGAAACTGGAATATATCGTTCCCCCCTAATATTAGGTGTCCCATATTCTGATGGGAATTTTGAAAATGAAACTATAAACATGATCTTAGATGACTTTGATAATTCACAAATTCAAACAAATCCAAAATTAGAAAATAAAGACGTCACAACAGGTGTTGCAATTACAGTATTTATCGATGGAAAAGATTCTGATGCTGCTATTCAATTTGCTAAAGATGTCCGAATATTATTGTCTAAAAGTGAATTAAAAGGAGATATTGGTGGCGATTTAATTGCAGGTGCAGAACTTGCAAAGGAATTTGGAGAAACCAGAATCTTGCAAATAATTTATGCAGGTATTGCTGTATTTATTGTGACCTTCTATTTACTACGTTCCTCACTTAAAGCTTCACGTATAGCAGTTGGAACTATTGCTGTTGGAATTGCAGTTGATGGCATGGCTAGTATAATTGGTTCAAGAGGAGTTCATACTGCTCCTGCAGTTTTATTGGGCATGGGGTTTGCTGCAGATTATCTCTCTCATGCTAGTGCTGAACACCCATCTACAAAACAAGATAACTTTGCAAGGTGGGGAGCAGCAATTTCATCAATGTCAATATTCTTACTACTTGGATTTACAACATTCCCCCCTGCACAAAATTCAGGAAGGTTGTTGACAATAAGTATTCTATTTGCAGTAATTTTAGCAACTTGCCTTTCATTAACTCATAAAAAACAAGAAGAAGAAGAGTAAAACAAAAAACAACGACCTCTTGTCTGTATTCAAGGGTGATTAAAAATGAGCAAAATAAATCTGAAAGAAAAATTATCACTGTTTTCTGAGCATTGGTCTCCAAAAGTAATCTCAGAATTAAATGATTACCAAATTAAATTAGTTAAAATTCAAGGGGATTTTGTATGGCATAATCATTCTGATACAGATGAATTGTTTTTTGTTATTGAAGGAAAAATGAATATCGAATTTGAAAATGAAACAATAGAATTAAACAAAGGTGAAATGTATGTTGTCCCTAAAGGTGTAGAACATAGACCTTATGCAGAAAATGAATGTGAAATTATGCTAATTGAGCCCCGTGGCGTTATTAATACAGGCGAAAATCAAAATGATTTGACCGCATCTAATGATGTATGGATTTAATTATATTCTTACTTATTCAGCATGAATTTCTAAAAGTTCTATTGGGATAATTTGTAATGATTCTTCATGTGTTGCTTCTAAATTAACTGGACAAGCAACACCCTTTTCCGCAGCTTCCAACCATGTTCTAGCACAAACACACCAACGATCCCCTGCTTTCAGGCCTGGGAAATTGTATTGAGGTGCTGGAGTTATCAAATCATTCCCCTTAGATTTAGCAAATTGTAAAAATTTATCAGTTAGAATACAACATACTGTGTGCAAACCATGGTCGTTGTTGTCAGTGTTACAACATCCATCTCTATACCAACCAGTAAGAGGTTTTGATGAACAACTCTGTAATTCATCTCCAAGGACATTAATACTAGGCTTCATAATTAGTCCCAAACAAAACTAACACATTATCTCTTGTCGTAAAAGAGCGCGAAGGGAGGGATTTGAACCCCCGAGTCCATGGGACACCGGTTTTCAAGACCGGCGCAATACCAGGCTATGCGACCTCCGCCTAAACCTCCGAAGACTAGTTACTTTCAAGTATTTGCTTATATTTTCAACCGTCTCTTTTTCAATGGAAGAGGTTATCGGACCGTCATGGGCCGAGCCTCTTTGGCATCTGTTTTGCTAATTTCGCTGCTTTTAGTAGGATGTTTTGGAGTGCCAATGGCAGAATGGGGCGATGGTAATGGTGAATTTGAGGCGAAATGGGATAATAATCCTGAAACTTTATTCAATGTAACTTCAAAATTATCTGATGAAGTTGCTCAAATGGATATTAATTTACAAGGTTGTGATGACGCCGGAGGCGAAATAAAAGCGGGAAGTACTGGAGAAGTAACAAGAGAAGTGAAAGTGTCAGGATGGCTTATGGCCAGTAAACATTTTACAGAAGGCGTAAGAGAACCTAGTGAAAAAGTAATTACTACATCTGTTTTTATTGGTCTTGATGGTTTTGATGTTGCTAAAGATAAAACCTTTGAGGACTATGATAAATTTAATTTGAAAGAATGGGATATGCCTACATCTCTTTCTACAATGCCCAAATTAGATAGTAGTAGTCTTGATCATTCAAAATATGGTGTTATAGGATTAATTCCCGCTAACGAAGAAGTATTGGACGGTTTTGCATCATTAAATGAATGGCATCAGCCAATTGAAATTGTAGGTTATGCTGTAAACCTTCTAAATCCAACTGCACAGGTAGTTGCTGGACAATGGGAAGTTGGAGAAGATTGCAGAGCAATAGAATTAGCACAAACAGGAATTTCAATGGTTGTAACTGGAATTAATCTTGAAGATGAATCTGTTTCAATGGATGGGAAAGGCTGGAAAAAAGGTGATGTGCCATACATTGGTACATACTTATACCTATTATTAGTGTTAATTGCAGGAGGTGGAGGTGCATTCTTACTGTTTACATTCTCAGTTGGAATGGAAAGACATGGAGCAAAATCTGCTGCAAAAGCAATGCTAACAGATGCTCAAATGAAAATGGCGAAAGTTGTCCGTAAAGATGTTAAGAAAGCCAAAAAAGATGGGCTTGATATGTCGGCTGGATCAATGATTGCTACTGAGGAAAAGGACGAAGGTAAAGCAAAAGTAACCCAGAAATTAGATGATTTCGATGTTGAAAGTGTCCTTAGTTCAATTGGGGAAGGTAGAGCACAAGGTGCTGAATTAGGTGGAGGAGGCGTCGTACTTACTGATGATGCATATGATATGGGCGACCAATTACAAGATTCAATAGATTCTGGAGGAGTAAACCTTGGCGATTCTACTGAAAGAATTGGACATACGCTAGCATTTGATATAGATGACATTCTAAATCCAGAAGCTGAAGATGAGAGTGAGTTTGAATTTACAGCGCCTCAAAGGACTTCTAGAGAACCATTGGATAGGAAGAGGGTTACTGGAAGACAAAGTGTTTCTTCTAATGAAGAAGTAAACACACCTAATGAAAGAGGCCCTCCAAAAAGAAGAGCAGTTAGAAAAGCAAAGAAAACTGGAGAAGATTCTACTAGAAAGGGGCCACCATCAAGAAAATCTCCTCCAAAAAGAAAACCTGATCTTGATGATAGTGATGATTTCTCAGATTTCTCATTCTAATCCCAAGGGACTTGTATAGAGCCTCTAATCCATAATTGTTTACTATAATACTCTAAAAGTGCTGGTGTTTGCATACAAGGTTCTCCATCTGCTTGAACATACAATGGAGGATTGTGAGATTCATCAGAAGGGTTGTCGTTTTCATCCACAGATTTTATTTCTAATCTTTTACATGGTTTTTGTTCAATCCCCCATTTACCTACATGCTTACCTTTTTTTAATGGCCCCATTAATCTTAACATCTTGATTTTACTTAACCCCCATGCATGACATAATTGACCATGTTCCAAAATGGGTGAAGCACCTGGGCAAACTTTGTAACCCCCGCCAAACATTTCTGTAGTAGTTACAGCAAGCATCGAAAAGTCTACAATTTGGCCCTCTTCATCATTAATTTTTACCCACGCCATTTTCTTTTTCCAAGGAAGTATTTCTGTAATTCCCAAATAGGTATATTTCAAAGCACCTTTAATCCATTTTCCTCTCTTTAATTTAGCTCTTGATGTCGCAGAAGTTACTCCACAATCAGATTCTAAAAACACCCATCTGACCACTCTTCCATCAATGTCTGGTTCGCCATCCCATTTGGAATTATTACTAGGTTTTGGATAATTATCAACAGAAGGTGCAGGAGTTCCTTGAAGACGAAATGCACCTACATGACGGTCTACTCCATTAATTAAAATGTCTACAATTTTTTGTGAATCCTTTAATGGTATATTATGTGCTCTAGCAACATCATTACCTGTTCCTGCAGGAATAATTCCTAATTTTTTATCGGAACCACGAAGCCCTGAAGCAACTTCATGTACTGTCCCGTCTCCTCCACAAGCAATCACACACTCAATATCTTCTCTTTCTCTAAGTGAATATGCTATTTCTGAAGCATGACCCACATATTCAGTAAAAATAGTTTCAACTTCAACATTTTTTTCTTTAAGAATATCTTCGTTTTTTTTCCAAAACTTCAATGCTCTTCCATCTCTACCAGCCGGATTAACAATACATGCAAATTTTGGCATAATACATGGGGAGAAAGTCATAACTTGAAAGTCTTCTTATTGTTTTAAATTATCATCAAAACAAAAAGGTAAGAGCCACTGGACTAAATCAATGGATTGGTCAGAACCAGATGTTGTATTCATGCAAAGATCTCTTGAAGTTGCTGAAAGAGGACGAGGAAAGGTTCGTCCAAATCCATTAGTTGGATGTATTTTAGTAAAGGATGGTGAAATAATTTCAGAAGGATGGCATGATCATCTAGGAGGTTTGCATGCTGAACAAATGGCAATTGCAAACGCTGAAAAAAATGGAAAAACAACAAACGGGTCTATTGCTTATATTACTTTAGAGCCGTGCAATCATTTTGGAAGAACTCCACCTTGCACTGAAGCATTACTTTGGGCAGGAATACAAGAAGTTGTAATAGCACATATTGATCCTAATCCAACTGTAAAAGGGGGAGGCATACAAGCTCTGAAAGATGCTGAAATAAATGTTCGTTTAGGATGTTGTGAAAATGATGCTGCGATTCAAATGCAATCTTTTCTTAATTGGTGTCATAAAAAAATACCACTTGTAACATTAAAAATGGCTACAGATTGTGATGGTTATATTGATGATAGATCAAAAGATAGTCAAAGATTTTCATCTGAAACTACTTTGAATGCAGTCCATAAATTAAGGTCATACTCTGATGCAATTTTAGTTGGAGTAAATACAGTAATTAGAGACAACCCCTTATTAAATGTTAGAAGAATAAACAAAGATCATGTTAAAGATCCTCTAAGAATTGTTATGGATGGAAATTTAAGAATACCATTAGAAAGCAAGTTGTTAAACGATGGCATGCCAACATTAATTGTTTATGTTAATGAAAATAAAGATAAAATAAAAAGATTAGAACAAAAAAAGGGTGTTGAATTATTAAAAATAAACAAATGCGATGAAGGTAATATTGAACCAAATGAATTACTAAAAATACTCGGTGAAAGAGGATTACAAGAATTACTTATTGAAGGTGGTACAGAAACGGCAAGAAGATTTGTAAAATCTAATTTAATAGATCGAATTTTGATGTTTCGGAGTCCAATTAGTTTCAAAGAACCTGTAAAGGGTTTAACAGGGCAAGAAATTGTAGGTTTAGGGCTTGAAAGGTTACCTGACATATATTATGAAGATGATTGCTTAGAAAGATGGTGTAGGGGCTCTTGGCCTGCAAAAAATTGGCCATAATCTCTATGTATAGAAAATATTGATTTACCTAAAAGGTTCAAGTTATTTTATGAGTGAAGAGTTTACGGTTGCTGGCCAATCAGTGCCAAAAATTACAGAGATTGTTGGAATTATAATGATTTTATGGGGTATATTGACCTACATCTTGACTGAAATGTCAAGCCTGACTTCATTAATTCCTTCAATGGTAGGAACACCAATATTTTTAATGGGATTTTTAACTAAAAAAATGCCTGAAAAGAAGAAATTGTTTATGCACATATCATCAGCATTGGGTTTGATTGCTACTTTAGGAGGATTAATGGCATTTAATGGGATTATGGATGGAGATTGGAGTATGTCAACGATTTCACAATTATTTTTATTAATTGTTGGTGGAACATATACAACAATTTGTGTTAAATCATTTATTCATGCAAGAAAAAATAGAGAGGCTGCTGAAAATTAATTTTTACATGGGCAAGTTGAAAATGCATTGAGAATACGCAATCTCATGCAGATGCCAAAGCGTAGCAATCTTTCCATTCATTGGAGTCTAGATTCATCTTGTGTTTTTCTCAATCACGGCTCTTTTGGTGCTACACCGATTTTTGCACAGGAAGAACAACTTCGTTGGCGAAATATTATAGAAAATGAACCTGTGAAATTTTTTGAAAAAACTGCTCCAGAAGTAATGCTTAAAGCAAGAAAAGCAATCGCAAAAATGGTAAATTGTAATTCTGAGGATCTTGCATTAATTGAAAACGCAACAACAGGTGTAAACACAATAATGCGTTCACTAGAATTTAATCCCGGAGATGAGATATTAGTTCCTGATCATGCTTATCAAGCTTGTAGAAATGCTATTGATTATGTAGCAAAAAGGTGGGGAGCAATAGTTAAAACATGCAAAATTCCATTTCCAATAGAAAACAAACAAATTGCTATTGATGCCATAATGTCCAAAGTTACTGAAAAAACAACACTAGTAATGATTGATACAGTTACCAGTCCTACAGGATTAAAAATGCCATTTGGTGAATTAATTAAAAAATTAGAGGGAAGGGGGATAAATGTTCTTCTTGATGCTGCCCATGGAATTGGCATGATTGAACTTGATTTGAATAAACTTGGTGCTTCATTTACAACAAGCAATTGTCATAAATGGTTGTGTGCACCAAAGGGTTCTGCATTTCTTCATGTTAGAAAAGATTTACAAGAAAAAATACACCCATTAACTATCAGTCATGGAATGACTTTTCCACTTGAAAATACTACCCGTTTTCGAAATGAGTTTGATTGGACAGGAACTAGAGATATTACATCCCATTGCTCTCTTCCAACCACTATTGATGGAATGGCAAATCTAGTTGAAGGAGGTTGGCCTAAAATAATGAAAATGAATCATGAATTAGCAATAAAGGCCAGAGAAATTATTTGTAAACGTTTAGGAATTGAAAAACCATGTCCAGATGATATGATTTCCTGTATAGCAACAATACCTCTTCCAGGAATTACAACTGGGGGCATACCACTACATGAGCCAGATCCATTACATGAATTATTACAAGAAAAATATAAAATTCAAATTCCAGTATGGTCTTGGGAATCTCCAAAAGGAAGATTTATTAGAATCTCTGCTCAATTATACAACAGTATAGAAGAATATCAATATCTAGCTGAAGCACTTGCAATCGAATTAGGAATTTAAGTGGGCGCAGCAGGATTCGAACCCGCGTCGTCGGATCCGAAGCCCGACAGGATATCCAAGCTACCCCATGCGCCCTACTCTTGGTAAATAAGGGGGTTATTCAAAGGTCTCCATCTAATTTAACTAAACAAATCCTATATTGCATTAGCATAAATTAACATTCGTGCCAAAGAACCGTGAATCGGAATTGCATGCATACTAATAATTTCCCACCCAGATTCATTAAATTGAGATTTTAGTTGGATTGTACTATAATCTCCAAGATCAATATCACCAATAATAGGTTCGTTTATTCCTTGAATGCCTGGTTTAATTGGAAGAAAACAAACTAATTTTGAATTTGAATTAATTCCCTTTGCTTTACGGGAATTTTTTAAAACATCTAAAAACAACCCTTGTCTTTTTTCGCTTTTCCAAGCATTTTTCCCATAAGGGGGGTCAAAAACTAATCCATTAATCTGAACTCCTTTATTTTCTAATAGTTCTACAATATCTAATGCATTCCCATGGAATACTTGTTGTGATTCAACCTCACCTGTATATGTTTTTAACCAATCTAAATTTTGTTTAGTTCCATTAACCATTTCAATATCCAAATCAATTCCAACCATTGGTTGATTCAATAATGCCCCTTCCAAAAGTACTCCTCCTGTACCACACATAGGATCACAAATAATATCCTCAGAATCTCTAATAACAAAATTTAGAGCTACTCTTGCTAACCTTGGATCAAGACTAATTGGTTTGAAAAATGGTCTTTCGGTAGCTACTCTTTGAACCCAACCATCTCTTGGATGATTAGAGATATTCCTTTTACCCCAAAAAATATGTTCTGAAATACCATCTATTACTATCATCAATTCAACATTAGGTGATTCTAAATTAATGTTCCATCCCTTTTTTTTCAAAACATCTCCACAAAAAATTGCTAGCTTTTGACCATTAATACCACTAATTCCTCCTTCAATTCTTAACCATCTAACGGCTACACTTTCCCCTTCAATATATTCTAAATTATTATCATTAATCCATCCTTCAAGTACATTTTCTAAACTAGAAATATCTGTGGTCAATCCAAATGGGGATAAGCATTCATCTAAAGTTGCTGAACGATTAAGATCTCCAAAAAAATCGTAAGGTGAATCTACTAGCATAACCCTTTTACCAAACCTAAAGGGTCTTTTTTTACATAAGATTTCCATCTCTGTACGAAATAAACTTGGGTGCCATCCGCTACCAACTAATATCGCTTGCACATGTTCGGCAATACATCTCATTACTCAGGCTATCGGATAACATATAAACGAATGGTATATTTCTAAATTAGTATTCCAATGTGTATGGGGCGTAAAATGAAGGCAAACAAAAGCATGTTATTTGCGTCTATAATTATTATGATTTTATGCCAAATTTCCACAGTAAATTCAGAAAATACAGGATTTCAAGAACAACCTGGATTTAATGAAAAACGTGTTCTTAGTTTTGATAGGCCAACATTATTCATGTTTGGAGAACAAACCGCTGGACCTGTAAATGAGTGGCCTACATGGAATCATGCAAATAATGCAGATGAAGGTAATTCGGATAATTTATTTTCAGAAGATGGGCTTATTGTGCCTGGAAATCCAAATAATGGCGGTGGAGCGAGAGAATTTACATTTAAAGGATGTATTGACTCTAGTTGCAGCCCAAACAATGAATCAATACCATTAATAGAAGGAGAATATGTAACTGGAAGTCTAATATTGAATATTGGATGTAATTCTGGAGGATGTAGAACTGATGTCACTGTAACATTAAGTATGAATGGTAATGATTTACAATCAGTTTACATGGAAAGTGGAAATGCTGAAGGAAATGAAGATAAATATGAATTTGTTTTTGATCAAGCAAAATTTACAGATAATATGATTCCTGCTGGTGCAGAATTTGACATAAGAGTTTCTTTCCAGAAACCTGCGGGAACTTTTGATTTTTATGAATTATATTTGAAAGATGAATTTACGATTACATTTCCTATGATGCCTGAGGTTGTTTATCCTATACCTGAAACGGATTTTGACCCAATAGATGGAAATTGGAAATCACCTTATGCAGTTAGTGGTTCAGGTTTTACATCCAAAAATGTGCAATCAAATACAATTATAATGCCAATAATTGCATTTACATTATTAACTACTGGAATAATAGTTTTTTCAATATTAAGTCCGCCACTAAACTGGGCAAAAATCCCTGCCGTACTTTTGATAATTTTTTCACTGGTTGTGCCTGTCTTAGTTGCACCAATCTTAACATATGCCGAAGTAAATAAATATCAAAATACAGATACAGATCCAAATCTTTATTCGGTTCCAGATTTAATTGGAATGCAAACTCAAAAAAGTTCATTCATAGGTGATTTAGTTGCAGAGGATAATTTCTTGTTATGGGTAGACAATTCATACATCTTTACAAACAGTCTAAAAAACAATACAAATGAGCAACAAAATGTTTTTGGTTTAGGATTTGAAAATTATGAAGATATTATTGAAAATGAACTTGAATCATCTAAACATGGACGAATGATTTTACAACTTTATTTTTCAATTCTTGAAATTGATCCTAGCGAAGGTTCTGGAATTCTAATAAATATTACATTAGTAAATGATACTACAACAAATCAAATTGTACCATCTTTTGCTACTCAAAAAGATGGAAATAAAGTATTCATTAATGAAGATAATCCAAGATGGGTTGTTCCACAAGATGCCATAACAGTTATTGGTGAAAAAGTGAGTTGGAGATTGTACCCATTACTAGGGTTATTACCAGCAATAGGGCTTTTGTCTTACGGAATTTATGCTGAAATAAAGAGGTTAGAATCTGATGATGAAGAATATGAAGAATATTTAGATGTTGAATAGGTGGAAATATGGTTTCAAAAAATGTGGGCTCTTATGATCGATTATTAAGGGCATTTGCTGGTGGTGGTCTTGCAATTGCAGAACTTGGAGGTTATCTAGGAAATATTGAACAATATTTCCATTATTTTGCAATTGGAATGGCTATATGGTTAATTGGAACTGGAGCATCTGGAAATTGCCCCACATATACATTAATTGGAATTTCAACATGCCCCCATAATGATGAAGAAAATAAGAATTTGGAGTCTCAATAGGTGAGAAAATGGGTTGTAATCTAAAGGATTTATCAAATCCAATAAAAATTGAGTTGAATTCATTAGTTGGGAAAAAAGTAGGGATTGATGCTTTTTTAGTTGCTTTTCAATTTCTCACTTCTATAAGAGATAGGAGTGAAACTGGTGATGGTGGTCCATTAAAGGATTCAAAAGGTAGGCCTGTATCTCATTTAATGGGTTTTTTAGATCGTACTACAGGATTATTAGAAAAGGGTATAATTCCAGTTTTCATTTTTGATGGGAAACATCCAGAACTAAAAGCAGATACTATTGCAATGAGAAAACAATCAAGTATTGATGCTGAAGAAAAATGGAAAAATGCTTTGGAAATTGGTGATTATAAAGAAGCACAAAAATGGGCACAACGCTGTATTAGATACACTCCTGAAATGGTAGAAGAAACTATTGAAATGTTACATTTGCTAGGCGTCCCTGCATTCAGAGCAGCTGCAGAAGGTGAAGCTCAGGCGGCAGTTATGGCAGCAAAAGGAGACATAGATATTGTAGCCACTCAAGATTGGGATGCATTACTTTACGGGGCTCCAATCTTAATAAGAAACATAATGAGTGATGGTAGCAAAAGAATGGGAAGAACGATTAAGGCTGAAAAAATAATTTTAAATGAATTATTAACTGAAAATAATTTGACTAGGGAAGAATTAATTGATTTGGGAATCATGATTGGAACGGACTTTCATCCAGGAATAAAAGGAATTGGTCCAAAAACAGGTTTAAAACTGATAAAGAAATTTGGAAATATTGAAAGAATTTGTGCTGAAAAAGAAATTGATATCCCAGAAAACCTTGACTTAATTCGAGAAATATTTCTTAACCACCCAATAAATGAAAATTATGATCTTAATTTAAAACCTGTAAATTTAGAATCATTAAAAGAGTGGTTATTATCTAGAGATTTTAGTGATGCTAGAATTGAAAGAAATTTCAAAAGATTAGAAAAATCTTCACAAGTCAGAAACATTGGGCAATCTAGTCTTAGTGATTTTTTTTAATCGCACACTAAATTTAAAATTCAACATTCAAATCTTTTTTTGCTTCTTCAAATATTTTTGAATCTAATTTACCTTCCTTAATTAATGAAGATAATGCTGCCAAGACTATATGCTCTGAATCAATCTCAAAAAATCTGCGTAATGATTCTCTCGTATCTGAACGCCCAAAACCATCGGTCCCAAGTATTACATAATCTCCTTTAACCCAAGGGTAGATTAATCCTGGAATTGCAGCAATATTATCTGATACAGCCACTGTAGTTTCTTCTTTAACTCCTAAATTTTGTTCAACCCAAGATATTTGTTTTTCAGAATTAGGATTTAAACGATTAATTCTTTCACATTCCATGGCTTCTCTACATAATTCACCATAAGATGTTGCTGACCAAATTTCGCTTCTAACTCCATATTTCTCCAACATCTCTACTGCTGAAAGTAATTGTAGCATTATTGGACCAGAACCAATTAACCTTACTAGTGGAGCATTTCCTTTTGGGGCATCACGTAATTTGTAAAGTCCCTTAATAATTCCCTCATCAACACCTTTAGGTTTAGCGGGCATCGGATAATTTTCATTATACACGGCAATATAATGCATAACATCTTTATCTAAACCATACATTTCGTGCATTCCATGTTTAATTATTGCACTTAATTCATAAGAAAAAGCTGGATCCCATGCTCTTATTGCTGGATTTGTATGTGCCATCAATAATGAATGGCCATCTTGATGTTGTAATCCTTCGCCATTAAGTGTAGTTCTTCCTGAAGTGGCACCAATCAAAAACCCCTTTGATCTTCCATCTGCAGCAGACCAAATTAAATCGGCTACTCTTTGAAAACCAAACATTGAATAAAATACATAAAAAGGAATTGTAGTACATGAATGATTGGAATAGGAAATCGAACTAGCAATAAAAGTAGCCATTGCTCCAGCTTCATTAATTCCTTCTTGTAATATTTGACCAGTATTGCTTTCTTTATATTTCATCAATACTTTATGATCCACTGGTTTATACAATTGCCCAATAGGGGAATAAATACCAAATTCAGCAAATAAAGGATCCATCCCAAATGTTCTACCTTCATCGGGGATTATTGGAACAATACGAGAACCTATTTGTTCATTTTTCATAAGTTTTCTAATTAAACTTACAATAACCATGGTTGTACTTACTTGCATTTTTCCAGACGTTCCCGTATCGAATTCTTCAAAAATTCCACTATCTGGTAATTCGATTTCAATCTTTTTTACTCTACGTTCAGGCACACTTCCATCAAATTTTTCCCTTTGGGATTTCAAATATTCAATTTCTGAAATTGCCATTTCTGGAGTAATAAATGGATATGATTTCAATTCTTCATCTGTAAATTTCAAACCAATATCATCACGCACCCATTTCAAAACGTCTTCATCTGCTTTTTTCTTTTGATGTGTTGTATTTCTACCTGCAAAAGTAGGCCCTAACCCCCAACCTTTCACTGTTCTTGCAAGAATTACTGTTGGTCTACCTTTGGCTTTTTTAGCAGCCTCATATGCAGAATTAATTTTAATTGGGTCATGACCTCCAACATTAGATGTTAATTTTTCAAGATCATCATCTGATAAATGACTTACCATTTCTTTTAATGAGGGCGTATTAAACAATTCTTCCCTAATCACTGCACCTTCTTCAGTAAAAATTCTTTGTTCATCACCGTCAACTAGAGATTGTAAACGAGAAGATAGTTCTCCGTTCAAATCTTTTTCAAATAATGAATCCCACATTGTGCCCCAGAGCAATTTAATTACATTCCATCCTGCTCCTCTAAATTTCCCTTCTAATTCTTGAACAATTTTATAATTTCCACGTACAGGCCCATCTAATCTTTGAAGATTACAATTAATTATAAAAACAATATTCTCAAGATTTTCTCTGGATGCTAAAGTAAGTTCTGATAATGATTCCGGTTCATCAGATTCTCCATCTCCCATAAAATACCAAATTTTTGAATCTTTTGTTTTAACAAGATTTCTAGAATCAAGGTATTGATTAAACCTTGCTTGATGAATTGCCGTTAATGCTCCAAGACCCATACTTACTGTAGGATATTCCCAAAAATTTGGCATCAACCTTGGATGTGGATAAGAAGATAGGCCTTTCCCATCAATTTCTTTTCTAAAATTTAATATATTTTCCTCAGTAAATCTTCCCTCAAACCAAGCCCTTGCATAAACACCTGGACTTGCATGTCCTTGCCAATAAATATGATCTCCAGAATCTAATCCATCTTTTCCCCTGAAATGATGATTAAAACCCACTTCCCATAAATGTGATACGCTTGCATAAGTAGAAATATGCCCTCCAATACCTTCTATTCTTTTATTTGCACTAGTTACCATCATCAAAGCATTCCATCTAATATAATCATGTAACTTCTTTTCAATATCTAAATCACCAGGATAAGGAATATCTAAAGATGAAGGGATGGAATTTAGATATGGAGTTGAAACAGTTTTTGGAATTTCTAATCCTTTTTCATTTGCTGCTTGAATGGTTTCTATGAGAAGTCTCTCTGCTCTTTTTTTCCCTTGCAATTCAATTACTGAAAGTATAGATTCAATCCATTCAAATGTTTCTTCTTCATCTGAATCGGGCGAGTCAAATCTAAAAGGAAATTCTCCCATGAACATCTCTCATGTTTTGCGCATATTCACTTGCCCTTAACAATTACTTAAAGGCTAAAATGTAAAAACTTGGACTTAGAGGATAAAATATGGGGGGCAGTAAATCGATTAAAAGCGCCCTAATTAACAAAAAAAATGATTTAATACAAATAAAATCGGAAAGGCCGTTATTTTTTCTTTGGAAATTAATAATAGGTTTAATGGTTTTAATTTTTTCAATAATTGTGGGTTATCAATTATTCACAAATACTGAATTTATTAATGAATTAATACAAGAATCAGGTTCAATGGGACCTTTTGTTTATCTATGCATTCTCTCACTTGCAATTGTTATGCTATTTCCCACACCAATTTTAAAAATATTTACAGGAACTTTTTTTGGATTTTCATTAGGGTTATTAATTAATTTTTTAGCAAGTATGATTGGGGGCATAATTGCTTTTTTTATAGGTAGATTCTTTTTTAGAGATACTATAAAGAGAATGATTAGCGAAAATAAACTGGCGATAGAATTAGAAAAATCACTCGAACAAGAGGGTTTTAAATTGTCATTTTTAGTACGTTTAAGCCCATTAATTCCTGATGAATGGTTAAATTATGTTTTGTCTATTTCTCCAATATCCACTAAAACATTTGTATTGTCAAATTCTTCAAGTATTGTTTATTCTCTAATTTATGCATATTATGGTGCAATTTTAGGTAGAGTAGTATTTAGTCAAAAAGGCCTTTTAGAGGTTAATTATACAACAATTGATTGGATATTAATGATTTTAGGAATTATTGCCACATTAATAAGTGTCATAATTATTACAAATATTTCAAAAAAATCTTTTGAAAAAACTAGATTTGAATCTGAATAATGTAAGCGAAAACTTGACCCCCTTAATTGACTTCGGAGACACATGAGCGAAGTTCCCGAAGGACTATACTACACAGCTGAACATGAATGGATTAGAGTTGAAGAGGATGGTACTGTGACTGTAGGAATCACAGATCATGCCCAAAATGCACTAACTGACATTGTTTATGTAGAATTACCAGAAAATGATGAATCATTCAAAAGTCACGAGGAGTTTACAATTGTAGAATCTGTTAAAAGTGCGAGTCCTGTTTTTGTTCCTTTTTCTGGTACTGTAATTTCTACAAATTTAGAATTAGAAGATGCACCAGAATTAGTAAACCAATCTCCTTATGGAGATGGATGGATTGCAAAATTTAGTATTGATGATATTGAGGAATTAAATTCATTAATGTCTGCTGAGGAATATAAAAATCATATTAATGAATAAGGAGAGTAAGAACATCGAACCCCCATTTTTTAGCCTTTATGTAGATGGCTCATGTTTAGATAACGTCAATGTAGACAAAAACACAGAAGCCGGTTGGGGTTTTTTAGTGGTCAAAGGTGATTTGCCATTAGGAAAAGGAAAAGGTGAAATCATTCATGAAGAGAATGGACTTGTGATTACAAATTCAAATTCTGAGGATTATTTTGGTGCCGAAGTGGGTTCAAATAATACCGGAGAATTGTCTGCAATAGCTCATGCATTAAGATGGATATTAATTAATACTGAAAATGAAATTGTAGAGATTTGCACTGATTCTACTTATGCTGGAAATATAGCTAGTGGGAAGTGGAAAGCAAAAGCAAACAAGGAATTGTCTGCAAATGTTCAAAATCTTTGGAATGAAGTTGACTCAAAACAAACACTAACTTGGAGGCACGTTAGAGCACATAGGGGTCATCGTTGGAATGAAAGAGCTGATCATCTAGCAGTTCGAGCAGTTCAAAAAAAAGCCCCGGAACCTCTAAGTTTTTGGAAACCGGGAATGCGTTAATTAAAATAAATTAAAACTAGATTCTAATTGCTTAAGAACCGTCGGAGTTGTGTTAATCTCAGCGGGGTGTTTTTGTATGATTTCAGAATCGAAAAATAAGTTTGTGCATGAAATCACAAACTTTGATGCTTTTGGAAAAAAGACGGTAATGGTTCCTTTTGAATGGGAGGTGAATGGAAAAAAAGGCACCACTATGAAGGCCATTAATGAATATTGGACAAGCGGGCAACGGCAAGCCAATCCTCTTCATGAAATCTCATATAGAGCTTGTTTTAAACCACAACTTCCAGAATTTTTTATTCAGCGATTGACAAAGGAAGGCGATAGCGTATATGATCCATTTATGGGGAGAGGGACTACACCTCTTGAAGCACTTCTAATGGGGAGAAGGCCTATGGGAAACGACATCAATCCGTTGAGTAAAGTTCTGCTTTCACCACGACTTAAACCACCCACAATCAGGCAAATCGAAGAACGATTAAGCAAACTTGACCTTTCGAAAGCTGAAGAAAAATACGATGACCTCCTACATTTCTTCCATAAAGATACACTGAAAGAAATTATTTCACTGAAAGAATATTTATTAAAACGTGAAAAAGAACAAAAAATAGACAACATTGATGCTTGGATTAGAATGGTGGCAATTAACAGACTCACGGGTCATTCTTCAGGATTTTTTTCGGTTTATTCGCTTCCACCAAATCAAGCAGTAAGTGCGGAAAGGCAAAAAAAAATTAATGAACAACGTAACCAAATTCCAGAATATAGACCTATTAAGCCTCGTATTTTAAAGAAATCAAAATCACTTCTCAAAGATTGGAAAGGGGTCCGTCTTGATTCATTTACTAATGATCTTTCAAGTATACTTTCTACTAGTGATTCAAGATTCGTTCCAGATATTTTAGATAATTCGGTTCAACTGGTAGTAACCTCGCCGCCTTTTCTTGATGTTGTTGATTATCAAGGTGATAATTGGCTGCGCTGTTGGTTCATTGGTGTTGATTCATCAACCATTGAAATTAGTCAACTCAAAGCCATAGAAGATTGGGAAGAAACCATGACAGATGTGCTCAAGGACCTTAAACGAATTGTCAGACCTGGTGGACACATTGCCTTTGAAGTAGGAGAGGTTCGTGGAGGAAAGGTATTGCTTGAAGAAAACGTCGTTCGATGTGGCATTAAGGCTGGATTAGAACCAATCATAATCCTCATCAATGATCAAGAATTCACTAAAACAGCCAACGCATGGGGTGTTGATAACCAATCAAAAGGGACAAATACCAATCGTATCGTCGTTTTTGAGGTTTGATTAAGACTCTCTAATCAAATTGAGAAATTTAGTTCTCGGAATCTTGCTATTTTTCCCTAAATCACCGCTATGCCACCATTGTTTCACAGTCTCATATCGAATAATCCAGTATGGCATTTCTGGGAAACGTGTGATATCGGTGACAAAGTATCCCTCAACATTATCAAGTTTTTCAATAAATCCATCCTCATCAAATTTTCTCCCAGAACCTACCATATAGGATGGGCAAAAATAGATGCCTCCTTTTGTTAAGCTCCTTACTTCCCAATAACCATCATCTCGATCAATGAGATCAAATCCAGAACCTTCACTTGGTGCCAATCGTGAGCCTGGCATTGATTCAACTGCTCGACGTTCAATGAGAAATGAAACTCTACGCCCATCTGTGAAATAGAGTTGTGTATCATTTTCTGAGATGCCTAGTGCTTCCGATATTTTAGTCAAGTCAAAATTGAAATATCCACTTGGTTCCATAAACAGCGGAGGGAGATATTTAATTCAAGTTTTACCCTTAGAATCAATCAACTTGAACATGAAAGCATTGAACAACCGACTCGATGTCTAGCCCATTCTGGACGCTTTTGGAACCATTTTTCTTCATAATTAGGTTGCTCATCATAGGGATTCTTTAGCATTTCATAGAGTTCTATCGCTACAGAATAATCTTCTTTTTCAGCAGCATCAATTGCTAATTGAGCCATCCAATTTCTCAGTACATATTTTGGATTAGCCATTTTCATTTTTTCTAGATTAGGTTCACCATTAACTCTAAACCACCACTTATTTAACCAATTATTCCATTTATCTATTGGTATTTTGTCCTCATCATAAAATGCAAATTTTAGTTCTTCAATATTTGGCTCTTTGAGTTTAGATAGTAATCTAAAAAATATCGTCATATCAGTTTCAACACTTTGAAGTATCGATATTAGTTCTTTTACAAGTTCTTCATCTTCAGAATTAAATTCTTCTAAACCGAGTTTGTCAGCCCATAATGCATTACTGTATTTTTGATATCTCACTTCATAGAATTCTAAAGCATCATACAACTTTTCAGGTTCATTCATTAATGGACCAATTGACTCCAGCAGGCGAGCATAATTCCATGTACCAATTTGTGCTTGATGACCAAATCTGTATCTCCTTCTTTCAGCATCAGTTGTATTTGGTGTCCAACCTGGATCAAAATTCTCTAACCACCCATACGGTCCATAATCAATAGTTAGTCCGTGTATGGACATATTATCAGTATTCATCACTCCATGGACAAACCCTACTCGCATCCAATGGGCAATCATTGATGCAGTATCATCTGCTATTTGTTTAAGCCATTCAATTAATCCATCATCATTGTCCACATTATGGTGTGGGAAATGATGTTTTACTGTGTAGTCTACAAGTTTTTTTAGTGCATCGAAGTCTCCAGTGAGAGTATGGATTTGAAAACTCCCAAAACGAATAAAACTCTCAGCAACCCTACATACAATCGCACCTGGTTCTGGAGCAGGTTTGCCATCATACATGATATCTCTAACAACATCTTCTCCTGTTGAAACTAGAGATAGTGCACGTGTTGTTGGAATACCAAGGTGGTGCATAGCTTCACTACAGAGAAACTCACGAATCGATGAACGGAGTACTGCTTTTCCATCAGCAAATCGAGAATAAGGAGTGATGCCTGATCCTTTTAATTGTAATTCTAAAATTTTTGAACCTGTATTTACTTCTCCCAATGTGATAGCTCTTCCATCGCCTAGTTGACCTGCCCAATTTCCGAATTGGTGTCCACCATATCTCTGTGCATAAGGTCTCATTCCATTGGCAATCTTATTGCCACCCAGAAATTCTTCTCCTCCTTCTATGACACCGAGTTCATCAGCCATTTCAGTTGACCATAGTCTAAGTATTGGATCTGGAATTGGTGTTGGTTCTACTTTAGACCAACATGCACCTTGTACTTGTCTGGGGGCACCACCAATTTCCTCATCACCGGGTGTTTCATCAAGAAATCGACTTACCCAGTCTAATGAGCTCAATGACTTCTTTCCCACATAGTCCTGTCAGTATCAAGACTATTGAACTTGATTGTAGTTTGGTAAAGAATCTATCATTTAGAATCAATATAAAATATACGTAAAACTAGAGGGTATTGCAAAGATTTATTTCCACTTAAAAAGAAAGAATTCTAAATTCTGATGGCGATAAGTTATAATGTTAGGATGCCTAAGAAAAAGTATGGAAGAAAATGATGAACAAGGTATTGGCTTATCTACAATAATGAAATTGACTGGTATTTTACCTATAATGCTCGGGACATTATTTCTTTTTTCACCAAGAACTGCTATAGCTGTTGGTCCCCAACTTACTGAGTATGGTATCTTTGTAAGTATGTATG
>NZKH01000030.1 GCA_002692465.1 Methanobacteriota archaeon
GAATTTCCATCGTAAGGTTCCATGTCTTGTGACCATCCTGTGGAATCCCCAGTAATGTCTTCACACCCAACTCTGCCATGTCTGTCTGAATTTAGGACACCATCTTCAAACCAAGTCACCCAACAGATATGTTCGTGAATCCCATCATTGTCTATATCTACGGGTATGGGAGGAGTTTCTGCATAACCATTTGATGCTGTGAAGGATAATATTTCACTTCCATCTGTTAATTCCCATGCATGAAAACTTGCAGCATCAACAGGAGAACTTTCATCCCAATCACCGGGGGCAGTAAAAATTACTTCAGGGATTGTATCGTCATCTAGTTGTGCAATCACCGGCCCTGGTAATCTTATGTGAGGTACTCCACTATCGCCTTCAGAGTTTAATGATCTAGCATTCCAATCTAGTGAGCCAGTTTCAGAATCAATTCTCCATGCCCACATATTTCCATCATCGCTGTCTATTGTAGTTACTAGGATTGCAGAATTGTCTTCATCAATTTGAGCCCATGTGGGATCAGAGGGGTGAGTCCCGTAATCTAATTGGATTTGCCAAAGAGGTTGGCTTGGAGCAGAATTAGTTAATGGGATTGAAATGATAGTGGGTCTGTCTGAAATATCATCTACAGTAGATAATACAAGTTCTGGATTTCCATCTAGTTGTAAATCTGCAATTAGTGCTTGTGTTGATGCTAAATGTCCTGCATTAAATGAGTCAGCAGAAATTCCAAGTTTTAAATCTGGTTCGTTATATGTCCATAAAAGTTCACTTGAGTGCTGATCTGCATTCCAATTTCCTGCTTCCGAACAAGAAAGTTGTGGAGACCATGCATCTACCCTCAATCCGGAGGGAGTATCGTATGCAAGTATGATTTCAAAAATACCGTCACCATTTACATCAACAATCCCAGGTGTTGATTTCACATCTGAAGTTTCACCAAGGTCTACTCTCCACGCCTCTCTGTTTAATCCACCTTCTAGAATAACTAGCCAATCATTTTCAGAACCGGAATTTCGTTCAATTGTAAATACTGCAAATAAATTTCCAGAGCCACATCTTTCATTTGATGACTCGAAAGAAGAGATTTGACCCGAAAAGTCTGCAATTGCACTTCCATAACTTTGAACTCCATATTCATCGTCAGCTGAAGATTTCCAATTAATAGATGGTTCAGTAATTATTCCAAGGCTATTTAATCCAAATCCACCATTTGTTGAATGGATTGGTGCTGTTGAATTTCTCGTGGGATTATGCCCAAACTGTGACCAAGGTTGATTTTCTCCCGTCCAAATATTAGAGTTTGTTTTGGGACTATATTTTTCTTCATTGTCATCAAGTTCTGCCGTGAAAGGAACCCATGATTGAAGTAAAATACAAAGTATTGTTGTTATTACAAACACGTAACTTGGACCGCTTGTTTTCATTACGCTCACTATGGACTCCTTGTGCGATTACTAAAACATTAAGGTTTTAATTTCATTAATCAACATGAATGAGGACATAGATTGATTGTCCGGATGATTTTGAAATACTTATATGGGGGTCTAAAGTCGGGAGATTACTTCGACCTCTCTCTCTTGAGGATCTCCAGTGACGGACAGAGTGGGAAAATTCCCGCTTTGTCGACTGGAATTGAGAGTGGGAAGTAGGTGAAATACCATGTATATGCAAGCAACTATGGAAGACACACTTCGCATACCTGCGGAGTTTATTCGTAAAGGACAATCTTTGAATCAAAGGATAGATGAGTTGGCAACAGAAGCTTTTGAAGGAAAATACGATTCTGAGAATCGATTTGTATTGGTTACTTATGAGCATGAACCATTAGGTAGAGGAAGAATAATTCATGGTGATGGTGCTATATACCAAAAAGTACGATTCAAAGCTATTCTTTTTGTAATGCAAGAAAGTGAAGTAATAGAAGGTGCAATTTCTGAAGTACATGATTTTGGTTGTTTCATCAGAATCGGGCCAGTAGAAGCACTATTACATAAATCGCAAATTATGGATGATCATGTTGATGTCAACCAGGGAATGAGAAGAATAGAAGGACGTCAAACAGGAAAAGAATTGGGTATTGGGGATGCAGTGAGAAGTAGAATAGTTTCATTGTCATTTAACCCAGCAGATCCAAAGAATTCGAAAATAGGTTTGACCTGCAAGCAGCCAGGATTGGGCGGCTTACAATGGTTAAATGAGGAACGGTAGGTGATTGTATGGCTCAAAATAAAAGGTTTGCATGTGGGGAATGCCACATGATTTTACAAGAATCAGTCGATCAATGCATGCATTGCCCTAGTTCACCAGTCACTTTAGATTGGAGTGGATATGTTTTAATCATGGATTTTGAACGTGCTGAAGTTGCTCAAAGACTTAATATCAAGAGGAACGGAGAGTATGCATTAAAAGTTTCAGTTAGGTGATTTTATGGAAGTTAAGAATAGAAAAGAAAACAATTTACTTAATCGAGTTGAGATAGAATTTGAAATTAGGCACACACAAAAACCAACACCTAGTCGTAAAGAGATGATAGATTTGGTTGTTAAAGCAGAACCAGGTTCTAAATCAGAATTAATAATTTTAAAGAGAGTTAATACTAGATTTGGCCAAGCATTAACTACTGGTTTTGCACATGTTTATTCTGATGCAGATTCATTAAAAAATACAGAAATGGAATACATGATTTCCCGTCATGCATCTGATGCTGAGGATGAAATGCCTCCTGAGGGTGATGAATCTGGAGGTGAAGAATGATGGGTGAAGGAAAAAATGTTTCAAAAAAATGGGAGAAATATTCGATAGAGGGAGACAAATTAGTTAGAAAAAATATATTTTGTCCAAAACCAGAGTGTGGTCCTGGGGTATTTTTAGCGCGTCACAAAGATAGGATGACTTGCGGTAAGTGTGGATATAATCATGTGGAAAATGCTTCTAGTGAAGAAGAATGATTAAGAGAAATGCTTAGAAAAACTCCCTGAGTTTTCTAGTACTGTCCATGTTTCGTTGTGTTTGAATATCGATTTTCCAATTTCTTTTCTAGTGTTTTTAAGTATGTCAGATTTAGACCACAAGATATCTTCTCTCCATTGACAAATTCTCCAACATTCCTTCTCTGGATCCCATTTTGCATCGTGTATTGGCCCTTTTTGTTTCATTTTCAAATTATCATTTGAGTTTAAATCCTCAACCCATAAAACAAAACCATTCGGACTACAAAGTAATCTTTTGTTTTCATAAACAAAGACTTTTTCAAGAATGTTTTGAAAATCAACTTGTCCCATCTCTATTATTTCTCCTGTTTTTTCATTAATTAATGCCCACTCTGCGGCCTTTGACCATACAAGAATCCCTTCATTTGTAATTTCTATTGAAACGACTAAATTTGCATTTTTTATGTTTTTTGACCATTTTATTTCTGGGATTCTCCATATTTCATTCGAATCATGATCTAAACAATATACTCCTCTTTTCCATGTAGTGAAAATTACAAATTCTGAATTTGAAATAATTGCTAATGGTTCAGCATCTAAAATGTGTGACCATTTTGAACTTTCAACATGTGGTTGGTTTTTTGATTCAAGACTTTTTCTTAATTCTGAACGAGTAAGCCCATTTTTTATTTCAGAATTCAAATCTATTGATGCCATCCTTGCAATCATTAATTCAATATCTATCCAGCATGCAAAAAGTTTATTTTTTGAAACAGAACTAATTGAAATTGATGTTGGAAATGGTTTTTTATATTCAAACTCCGCAATTAAATTTTCATCAATAATTTGTATTTCACCATTCATTCCTATGATTAATCTTCTATTGTCTTCTAACTCAAATAATTTTTGAGGGGGGAATGAAAGTCTACTGTGCACGTACCACCCTAGAATATCTAATAGATAATCACTAAAGACGATATGCTATCATACTAAAGAGTCTAGCAGTCGCATGAACGAGCCAGTAGTCCTGATAATTGTTAGTGGTGGAGATATTGCTTCAACTAATCAGGCAAAATCATTATTGGAAAAATGTGAATGGAATGCTGGTGTATTAGTTGAAGGTTTCAAAACATGGAAGCACAAATCAGTAAGGCTCTGGTGGAGGGACGGTGGTGTTTTGTTCGAAGATGATTTGGATGCTCGATGGGAACAAGAAACTGAAGAAATAGTGTCTGAGGTGATATTTCCAAGCCGGCATGTAGCATCATCGGGTTTTCCCTGCTTGACAATTCATCCCATTGGAACTCCTCAATATGAATTAGGAGAAAAACCACCTTTTGGGGGTAAACCCGCAGATGCACCTCCTCCTTCGCCAAGAATGAGTTCTTGGATGCAGGAATTAAAAAAGCAGGCGAAATTACATAATTTGGTGGATGAGTTTTCAATTAGTTTTGAAACAACTCATCACGGTCCTTGGATTTCAGTACCTTCGTTGTTTATTGAAATTGGTTCTACAGAAGAAATGTGGGGCAATAAAGTAGCTGCATCTGCATTGGCGGATGTAATTATTAATGGTTTGAATTTAAAAAAGAAGGGTGATATACCACAAATCAACTCAGAAAAAGTAGTATTTTGTTTGGGTGGTGGGCATTATGCACCACAACCAATGAGACTTTCTGATAATGGAATAGTTCTAGGTCACATGTTGGCAAATTATGCATTGAATATGGAAAAGAATGATTCTGGAATTCCTGGAGGAACTTGGAAGCAGGCAATCCTATCAGCATACAATTCAACCAAAAAAGCAAACCCTGGTTCTGAAGTTTGGGCGTATTTGGATAAAAAATCATTCAAAGGTTGGCAAAGAACTGCAATTAAAAATTTTTTAGAAGAGCATAAAATACCTCTTGGTAGAACAGATGATTTGCTAATTTAGAATCATAATCCTCAAAGTTCTATTTCTGTTGAGCATACTATGGCTGGTGGTATTTTTGGCAGGATAGTAGTGTCCATTTTGCCGGTTATGCCTAAATTTTTAATTGGATGGGTTGCTAGAAGATATGTTGCTGGAAAAGATTTACAATCTGCAGTAAAAGCTATGAAAAAATTAGAATTAGAAACTGCTTGTACAACGGTAGATGTCCTTGGAGAGGAAATCAAATCATTAGAAGAAGCCGAGTTTTTTGTGGAAGAATATAAGCGTGTAATTTTTGCAATTAACAAAGAAAATTTAAATGCTAATATCTCAATAAAACCTACTGCATTCGGGCTTCTTTTGGATCGTGAGAAAGGACTTGAAAATATAAGTAAAATCTGTGAATTGGCAGCCAAAACAGATATTTTTGTCAGATTGGATATGGAAGATCATCGGGTGACTCAGGATACAATTGATGTTGTTTTGGAAATGCACTCTCGCAATTTAACTAATGTTGGTTGTGTATTACAATCTAGATTATTTCGGACAAAAGAAGATATACAAAAAATATGTGAAATTACGAAGGGTTCAGCAGATTTTCGATTATGTAAAGGAATCTATTTGGAACCACCAGAAATTTCACATACAGATTATCAATCAATAGTAGAATCTTTTTGTTCAGATATTGATTTGGCTTTAGATTTAGATGCTTATGTTGGGATTGCTAGTCACGATTTAAAAGTTATTAATTATGCTAAAGACGCTTTAAAAAGTAGGAATTTAGGTCCGGGTGTTATGGATGGAAGAATGAATTCTCCAAAAAATAGAATTGGAAAAGGAGAGGGTTATGAATTCCAATTTCTTTTAGGTGTTAGAGGTAATGTTAGGAGAAAATTAGCTGATGAAGGTCACTTAACTAGAGTCTACATACCCTATGGTAGCCAATGGTACGAATATTCTATGAGGAGATTAAGGGAAAACCCAGACATTGCTTGGCATGTGTTTAAGGCGATGATATTCCCTTGGAATAATAGAAGGTGACTTATTTCTTTTCTGGATTCGGATTGAAACCCAGTTTTCCCTCTTTCCATGCTTGTCTCCTTTCACGAGATGTTTTTGGAGCTTTTTTAGGTGGTGGGGGTGGTTGTAAGTATAATCTTTTAATTTTATAAGCATCAAATTTTCCACGAAGAGTGGAACCTCTCTCCGTATTTATTGATCTAATTCTCCACTTCATGCCATCGTATTCAATGATTGAACCTGCTGTAAAAACCCTATCAGGCTCACAGATGATTAACCCCGGGGTAGAAATATCACCATCAGTCATAGTAACTTTAACCCTTACTTCGTCAAACCTTATTGCAGTAATTCGTCCAATTCTGTTTGGTAATGATTTCCTCATGAATTTATTTTGTGTTGATTCGATAGTGTTTATCCTCCACAATTTTTCATCGTGTTCAAAAATATCTCCTACACGAAAGATTTCATCATCGTCAACTTCAATTTTTGCATTAGAACTAGTAGGCCCTTCACTTAATAAAAAAGCTAATTTCACACCTTTATTTGGCCTAATGTGTATTTTATGAACTAGTGAACATTTGTTACATTGTACTTTTACATCTAATCCAGAACCAACCTCTCTTTTACGTACAATTTCATGCTCTTCTTCTGCCTCACAAGAAGGGCATGTTGCAAAACAACTTGTTTCTGAACTATCCATTGAAGATAACCCGTAACTAACGTGTATTTCAAAACTTGGTGATGCGTAATATTGAAGATATGAATGCTTAGCAGTATATATGGATGCTATTCCTTCTGAGCGAGATGCTTTTGCTTGGTTGTTAAGTGAAAATACAGATTTGAGTGAAGAAGAACCTAAAATTGCAGCTGCAATAGGTGAGCAATTAGCGCATATGGAATTAACCTCCCACGACAAATTTACTTTAAGGAGGATTAGAGATGTTGCAATCAGGCATCAGCCACAAAAAATCATTGAAGTTGGTGGAGGGATTGGACACCTTACAGCATGGCTGTTGGACGCATTTTCAGCAATCGATGAAAAACCAGAGTATACAATAGTTGAAGGCGGTAACAAATTTGCCGCAATTCTCTTAAGACTAACACAGAGATTTGATGCGANNAATTGGACATATGTTAGAGGNATGAGGTTTCAAGAATTAGCAGGAGAATGTAAAGCATGGTTGCTTTCNAATAAAGCATTATTAAACAGNAANTCAATGGAAGCAACTGGTGCTCCAGCATCAGTACCTGCGGATTTGATAATTATTGACGTTGGTGAAAATGAACAAGTTGAATGTATAGAAGATTCGTTGCCTTTACTTTCAAACAATGGATTATTATTGACTGTAGAACCAAATGTTCCTTTTGAAGGGGCAACAGAAGAAGAAGCAAATCGTTTTCAATTGTGGATGGATTTGATTCGAGAAATTCAGGACACTTATAGGGTAGGATTCGTGCCTTTGAAAAAAACAACCTTAGTTGCTATAATGTCTAAGTAGCCCTTTGAATTAATTGGTCCACTTGTAATAATCCATAACCATAATAATCATCGTGTTCATTAGAATTTGTTCTTTGTAAACAACTTTCTTTGATCCATTGTTTTACTTGTTCAATCACTTCAACATCACCTCCACTTGATCCATTTCTGGATAAATCAGGATTCGATTGAAGTAATAATGCAATAGCTGAAGAAACATAAACTGTTGCGGCAGAAGTTCCACTTGCAGTCCCATAAGTTGATTGGGTCGGCTCATTTTCTCCTTTATTCGTTGAAACTAATACTGGTATACTATCTGCAGGAGCGACTAATTCTGGTTTTTTATCAGGGTCTTGCCTAGCTAATTTTGGAGGAAATATTTCAAAATCATTTGAACCCTTACTACTACCACTCCAAATTGTGCCGTCAATACCAACACCACCTACACAGATTACATTTTCAACATTGCAAGGACTGTCTACGTCATTATCCGTTTCTTCTTCTCCATCATTTCCAGCTGCTGCAATTACGTAAATGCCTTCATCTAAAGCATCATTTACAGCATCTTCAACTAAATCTCCACTGATAAATGAGGGGGTGATTCCAGGTGCACCTCCTAGTGATAAAGAAATAATGTCTGCTTGATTTGTTATACACCAATTAATTGCTTCTGAAACAATTTCATCAGAACCGGTTCCTTCTTCAGAAAGAGCCTTCGCTACTAGGAGAGTTACACCATTTGCAACACCTGTTAAACCACCTTTTGCAGACATTATTCCAGCCATCATCGTTCCATGCCCATGATCGTCATAGATGGTTCCCTTTGAATTTACAAAATCTTTCCATCCCTTTAATTCTAAATGGCGTAAGTCTGGGTGAGTTAAATCAATACCCGAATCTACAATACATACAATGATTCCTTGGCCATTAATTTCTAAACCTGAGAAACCAACTAAATTTTCATAACTCTGCTGTCTGCTTGTAAGGAATGTGCCTGGACCAATTAAATCTTCATTCCACCAATTATTCCAAGCAATGTAAATAATTCCTGAACCCAAAATTAGCAAAATAGCTGTACAAATTGCAATTAATGACCTAATCGTCATTTCATCTAACTCATCATCACCTAAATCTAATTCTGCAATAATTGTTTTATCAGAATCATCTTTTTGAGCAGTAGTCACACGTACCCGAATAGTATTATTTTTTTAAATAATGCCACATTTTTATGTTTACTACCATGCTTCTTGGTCACTAAGGTGTTTTAATGCAGGAGTACTAATTCCACAATTTCCGCATTTAATTCTTGATGGAATCTTAGATTCGCACATTGAGCATTTAGAATTTAATGCCCCACTGCCTTCACAATTTTCTTTGGGGCATTCTAAATTTGGTAGTCCATCTTTCCCTCTTGTGATGGGAGATGGTGCATTACAGTCAGGGCATTTCCCTTGCTCTTCTTTCCAAGTTTCTTCATCTAATAAAAGCAGGTCATCTACTTCTCTTGCTCTTTTTGATTTAATTGTAATTTCAGCAGAACCAAGCATTAATTGTGGATACCACAATAATACACAAAATCCAAATGCAGAAAGTCCACCAAAAAGGATGTAAATTAATTGCCAAAACCAACTTCCGTGAGGCCTAACAGCGATGTAATGCGCCCCCGCCCAAGAACTGATGAATGCAAAAAGTGACCAGATGATGAGTATGCTTGCCCAACCAAATAAACTATGGTTGTAAAGAGATTCAGCCATAATTCTAGGATCTTTGTTTTGAAACCTTTCTTCAACATGCAAATCTCTTGTTTCAATTACAGCTCTAGAAAAAACAACACCTAAAAATCCTGTTACGACTAAAGCAAATAATGCAACGCTGAACCCCTCAGAACTAATTTCAAATGGGAAATTGGGTGCTCCAGTATGAAGTGCTATTGCCATAATTGTAATGCTAAACCACATTATGATTAGACTAACAGATTGACCCCTCATAAGGGGGTAATGGTTCCAAATACGATATAAAAAATAAATCCAACACCCTATGCTAAGAATCAATTGGAAAAAACTAGCAGCGGAAACTGCACTTAATCCTCCATTTCCAAGCGGCCCTATCCCTACTTTCATGAAGTCTCCACCATTTTGCAATTCGCCGTCAAAAGTAATAGCACCAATGATGATGGCTAATGTTCCAAAACTTATTGTTAATAATTCAGACTGTGTCCATGATTTACGTAATTTTAAACTCATGAAAAAGATTTGTTTTCTTAATTCATCAACTTTGTTAAAAATGGGATGTAAATCACTTAAATTTTTGTTAAGTTTCAAGCTCATTAATTCATCAAATTCCGCAGCATTATCAGTCGGGTTCCCCGCATCATTTGCTGCCGCCATATTTCCTCTCCCGCATTATTTACATAAGATAACTTTCTCTTTTTAGGCGGCATTTGTTTTATTGTTTGACTTTATTTTTAAATTCAAATAGAATAAAGAGCCACTGGCGAGAATTGAACTCGCGACCTACGCCTTACCAAGGCGTCGCTCTACCCCTGAGCCACAGTGGCAAATAACGGTGCGTGTAGGGATGTTTTTTTAATCGCTACTGCCATTTAAACAAAGTGACATTTTTTCAACTCATGTGGATTCCGTGTGCTTAAGCGGTGGTCGCATAGCCTGGTATTGCGCGTGACTGGAAATCACGTGTCCCTTGGACTCGGGAGTTCAAATCTCTCCCATCGCGTTCTCTTATTTTCTTAAATTTTTTAAAAATTAATAATATCTGTTTTCAACCTTTTTTACAAACTCTTGAGCGAGTGTTTCAAATGCCTAATACGCACCCCTACGGGGTGCAGGGTGAACCAATGAGGTCTGATTTTAGAAAAAATAAACTTTCAAACAAGAAAACTATTTGCGTATTTTTGGCACTAATTATGTGCCTTCCAACAGCAAATGCGGCATTTACAGAATGGTCAGGACCCTCTTCAATTAATTCGCAAGGTACAGAAACAACAACTAATGGTTTTGTTGTTCCTGGAAATGCAACAATTCTAGACGGATGGGTAAATGTAGGTGTAGATGGAATGGTTGATGCGGATTATGGATTATATTACAATTCATTTGGGACCGATTTTACAAATGGAACACTTGATGGAACAACTTTGGATCATTACGGAGATTTACTTTCGTTAGCTCCAGATCCATTCGTAAATCAAAAAACAGATTTTGAATCTGGTTTAGAATATGCATTCCCTAACACAATTCAACAGTATGGTTCTCATTATGATCTTTGGTCAGTTTCAGATATGGCAATTTTGGGCGCAGTTCCATCAAATGGTGCTTACAATATGCCTTATGGTGATTTGCCCGCCAACCCTACAGATGGTAACTATTTGCTAGGTACTTACCCCACATCTTCAGTAAGTGGTGACGTTTATCAATCATTAGAACTACCAACACTTCTTACACCAAATCCTACTAACGATTTAATTTTTAGTTTTGACCATTGGTATCATATAAACACATCTTCAAATGTCACTGGTGATGGAGATGGTGTTTGGTTAGAATATCGTGTAAATGTTGGTGAATGGACTCATTTAGCACCTGAAGGAGGGTATCCAAATACGATAGATAATAATTTGACTTCACTTAATTTCACTTTAGATGGAGATTATGATGGAGAGAATAGTACACTTACTGTTCATGAGACAATTCCTTCAAATCTTCCTTATGCAGGGACTATCGTCACTGAAGATGGTTCATTAGCAAATTATAGTGGTTTTGTTGGTAGTAAATTTAACAACATCGATGAGGGTAATGAGACTCCATTTAATACCAGTGCGGTAAACAATTCTGGAATTACGGTGAGTATAATTCCTGCAGGTGCACCATCTGGAGGAGTACATGGATTTCCTGTTTGGGCTAGTACAGAAGCTTCTGGATGGGTAACTTCAGTTTTTAATTTATCAAATGTACCCGACATACCTAATTCTAATTCAATTCAATTTAGATGGAATTACCGTTCCTCTGCTGATTCTGAGGAAAGACCAGGATGGTATATTGATAACATTCAACTAAATAATCCTGGATTATTAGCTTATGACGCATGGTTGTATGGGTGTTCTCCTAATGATGGATGTACAAATGCAAATGGAAATTATGCTAATCAAGGCGGAGGGTCTTTAGTATTCCCAATTGATTTAAGTTCAGCAACTGTAGATCCAACAATTAATTTTGATGCACATTGGGCATTAGAAGGAGGTAATGCACCTTATGGAGATAATATGTATTTTGAGGTTAGTAAGGACAACACAACTTGGGAAGATTTAATCCCTGTAGGCAATTCACCCGCAAACCCCATTCCAGGCTCATCTTCCAGTGGAGTTAATGGTGATACACAAGGTTTTGAATCTCTTGAATATACGTACCCAGCAGGTTATGTGGGAGACTCCACAACTTGGTTTAGGGTTAAGGTGTCTACTGATTCCTCACTAGGTTGTGCATATCCTCAATATTCAGACCACTGTGGTGTTTTCTTTGATAATTTAGAAATTACAGATTCTAATACTGGAACTATACTTTATTCAGATGATTTCCAAACTAATGTAAATGGTTGGCATGAAGCGGCTCCTTATGGAGGATTTAACCCTCAGAATAATCCTGGAATTGATGATTGGAGTTATGTTGTAAACAATCAAGGTGCCTTTTCATTTTCTGAAAGTTTTGAGAACCCTATGGCGATAGGTGCTAATGGTTTTGTCGCAGAAAATCTTTATGCGGCTTCTGAATGGCAATTTGGTGAAATTCCAAATCCACATCCAGGATATGGTCCTTTGGCATTTCCTACTGGAACTCATGGATTTGGAATTGAGTTTGCAGGAGCTTATGCTTGGGCATCTCCTCAATTACATACAAGATTAACAACTCCGACATATACTCTACTAGATAATGCAACCAGTTATTTATCCTTCAGTCATTGGATTTGTGCGGAACCGAATTATGATGGTGGAGTCGTATTTATCTCAGTAAATGGTAGTAATTTCACTCATTTCCACCCTACTGTTCTTGGAGGGTATAACAATTCTTGGTATGATGGTACAATTGGTGGAATTGCATCGCAAAACCCCCTTGCGGGTTATGATGCGTTCGTAGGCCAAGGATATGGTCAGCCTCAAAACGGAGGGACGTGTACAGGAACTGGTGCAACCCATCCTGGCTGGGAAAAAATGCGAGGTTCTCTTGAAGATTATAATGGTTCAACAGTGCAATTTAGGTTTGAATTCGCAGCAGACAGATATTGGAATTACGATGGATGGTATATAGATGATTTAGGAATTGAAGTGGATTATTTTCAATTAGATGGAAAGTGGCAAAGTGAATTACTTGCTTTGGACCAACTTGGTGCTGGATTTGTAGATGCTACTATGGAGGTGCCTAATGGTACATGGGTTACAGGCTCAATTCTAAACCCCGGTGGTCAAGTAGTCCCAGGTTTTGATAATTTGACAATACCTTTCTCATTAGCAGGTTTGGATTTAGATTCATATCCTAATGTTCGTCTACAATTGAATTTCGGAACTGATGATCCACATTTCACTCCAACTTTAACGGAACTTTTCTTTGGAGGAGTTAGATCCTATGAGACATTATATGCAGATCACAATGGTTGGGAATTACCAGAGTCGGGTGTTACAATTTCTGATTTAGGAAATATGACAGTTACCGACGGACAACCACATATCATTTCTAGTGAATTCATGTTTTCTTCAAGACCAATGAAAACATTTGAATTAGCTGGTGCTGCAGATGTAACGGTGTTCTTAAAAGACATTTCTGGAAATGTATTAGGTAGTTTAATGCCAGGACAACAAATTGTATTTGACAATCCTCAACCAGGAGTAGAAGTAGAAATTAGATTAGACCCTACAGGATATCTTAATTGGTTTTATTTGGTTGGAACGTATACTAATCCCGCTTTTAACCCTCAGATAGATATACTGAGAGATGGAAATATTGATTGGGCATTCCCAGCGGATCCTTATTATGGTCATTTTGGTTGGCAAAATAGGTATTATGGGGTTACAGAAGATGGAACCTTTACTCCATCAAATGTAGAAGACAGAGGGTTAACTCTTGAGTTTTCAGAAAATGAAATAATTTCTATAAATACATTAATTCCTGAAAATTCAAGCGTGGAGTCTGCAATTTTGCCGATAATAGTTACCTCTGACGTAGTTAATGCAAATATTTCAGCATCTTATTTAGGTCAAACAAATACTGTAAGGGTGGTAAATAATTCTGTAGGCTCTCAAGCTTTGATTAATTTACCAATGAGTGGTAGTTTGTCAGGTTCTCCTACTATTATTGAAAATGGAAGGACTTATTGGAATGTAGAAATAGATTTGACTATGGATTTTGATAGTGATAATCCGACGGTATCTATTAGTGCTGGTTCTATGGCTATTGGGTATGATTTAGTTGAGAATATTTCTGGTTTAGAACCTATTTTTGAACCTTATCATCAATCAAATAACGACAATGGAACTGCTAGTAATGTTCGTTATAATTTATCTTTATTAGCAGATAGAGGGGGAGTTTCCCTAAATGGTTCAATTTATCATGAATTGTTGATTACAAATGAACCCTTTATACCTCCAGCAACATTTTACCCTGATGGTACAATTCAGACAGTCACAACTACGCATTACCATTTAGAAGACAATAATTTGATTGACAAAGTACGTTTGAGGGCTACAGCAACTAGTGGAGCATTTATTGAAGTTAATGTGCAAGATTTAGATGGGACGCCTACATTTACACAAGTACTTGGTTCACAATTCCTTTCATTAATTCCTGCTGAATCATCAGCTACTCTTGTTGATGATCATTGGGTAATTGATTGGGGTTTCATGGTTCAGTGGGATTGGGATGACGAACCTATAATCACTTGGAATTCTTTAGCAATGGACGCTGAAGGATATGGTATTTCTCCATATTCTGTAAATTCAGGTGGAGCGGGATATAATGCTGTTGAAAATGATTTAATGGTTACTGATTTCGAGATATTTGATCAGTTTGGGAGACCGGTGTTTGAAGATTCATGGGTTGATGACAATAGTACTTTGACCGTCTTTGGTAATGTTTCATTTGAAGACTCTACAGATAGAGTTCCAGAAATTGATGCTTTTAATGTAGTTGCTAACTTGAGTGGTGCTTTAGTAAATATGACCTCTTATGAATCAGGGGCATGGTCAGGAACAGTAGTAACGCCTGTAAGAGGAGATGAAGGTGCAGGGGTCATAATTCGTTATCCTTTATCTGCAGAAATAAATAGAGTAGGTCCAGGAGATGGTGCAGAAGGCGGTGAGGATGAGACTCGGCAAAAGCCTACTGTTGAATTCAGAATTGATGATGATGCACCTGTAGGTGAGCGTTTACAGATTTACACCTCTGGGCAATATATTGATGCTGATGGATATACTTGGGATCCGGCTAAAGAGATCTCCTTATTATTTACAATTGCAGATAATCAATCTTTAGGCTCAGAAGTGACAATGCATTATTGGATAGAGGATATGCACGATTTATATGATCCATCAATAAATGGAAAGAATGGAGTTCCCGATCCACAAGAATATGCTACAATGAGTATGATGATCTTTAATTCTGGAGTGGCTGGAGAAGAAACTGTAAATTTCTTGCCAATTAATTTAGAAGTAAATCAAGAAAACAATAGAGTGAGTGTTTATTTCACAGCCATTGATTTTGCTGGAAACCAATTAAGTAATGGTGGAAGTCCAGGATTTGAAACAGATTATGCAACGATCTATACAGCGATTAATGAACCAACACAAATTCTTCAAGATTTCATTTATCTTGATACAGAGAGTGAATATTTGATGGTTGGGCAAAATCATACATTGTCGATGAGAATAGATGAACCAAATGGAATTGGTACTATAGATTATATCACAGTATATCTATTAGGTGAAACAGAAGAAACATTGGGTGTTATGACTTACAACCCTGTTTCAGATGATTTTTCAACACCAGAGGGCAGCTTCTTAGAAATTCATGATGTGGAAGTAACTCCGTTCCAAGGGTCTTTGTATAATTTAAACTTCTATTTTTCATTGGATTGGGATTTCCCTGAAGTAGCTAAAGGAGGATGGAATTTACCTTCAATTGTATTAGAAGATACAGACCCAGTTACAAATCCAGGCACGTATGATTTGGTACTTACAAATATAGGAACAAATCGTTGGAGTTTAGATAATGAGTTAATGATTGAAATCGTAAATATGAGTGATTTAACACCTCCTATGACTGCTGGCTCTCCTGAATTGCTATATGTTGCTGAAGGTGATGATGTATCTGTTACTGGTTACGTTAAATTTGCAAATGCTCAAGAACCAATTAAGACAATACCTCAAGGATTGTTAGTTAATTTAGACTTTAATTATGGAACTGAGGAAGTGCATGGTGATTCAATTGTTGCTGATGAAGAAGGAACTTTTGAGATTATTGTGACTTTGCCTACGAGGGCGCTTAGTGATCCAAGATTGCCAATACAAATGAGTATTACCGGAATACCAGAATTAGGGACTGATGTTACAGATATTAATTCAATGATAATTGTTGATAGCGATGCTCCTACAATTTCATTTGGTGCAAATACGTTTAAAGATCTGAAATCTGATGAATTATCAGCAGTTTTAGTGACTGTTATCATAAATGATGATGGTGGTATTGCAGATGGGCCATTAAGTATCAATTGGGCATTTACTGATGGTTTTGGTGGACCTGAGATTCTATGCAGTAGAGATAGTGCTGAAATTAAGCAAACTTCTGGAGGATCTGTAGGATCTACATCATGGACATACCAAGAGGCAATAGATATGACGCCTAATGATTGTTTTAGACTAAATATTGGTGATGGGCTTAAGGTTTGGATTGAGACTCAAGATTTAGCTGGTAATATGCCTGTTGGAACAGGGACAGAATCTCAACCTAGATTTGTTGAAGTTGATGTCCAATCTTTTAGATTAGAAATTTCAGAGATTAATGTCGTTCCTACAGACCCATATGTGGGGGAAACGATTACAATTAGCTATTTGGCCAAGAATGTAGGGAATAAGGCAGGTGAAGGAAACGTATCTTTACAATTAAAGAATGACTTTGGAAATTGGACTACTATTTCTTCAAATGTAGTATCTTTAACTGATGGTCAATCATTCCAGCCTGACCCGTTTAGTTATGAAATTGGCAGTGCAGGTTCATTAGAATTAAGATTAATTGTAGATGGTATTGAAAGCGAACCGTTCCCGATTTTAGGAACCGGAGGTTCAGTAATAAATGTTGAATCTGGAGAAAGGGATGAAGGAGGTTCAATGATGATTTGGTTTGCTCTTGGTGGAGTTCTATTATTTGCAGTAATTGGAGGTATAGCATTCTTGATGTTTAGAAGTAGGGATGAAGAAGATTATCTTGATGATGCTGAAGAAATGATACAAAAAGAAGCCCCTGAGGTCCCAACCAGTCATGGTAGACAAGAATCTGATGAGCCAGTGGATACTTCCGCACACCCTGCACTTGCAGAAGCAATGACTGCATTCCCGTCATGGGGTGAAGAAGTACTGTTACAATACTTGGAAGCAGGTTGGACAGTTCAACAAATGAAGGACGAATTCTACGAATAATAGAATATTACATGCTGAATCCGCGTTTAGCTTGACCTGGTATTGTTGGAGCAGATCCATTTTGTACTCCATCTGCTTCTTCAGTAATCACAGTCAATAGCGTATTTACTAATGATCTTAGTTGTTGTAATTCATCTTCTAGTTCTTTGACTTTAGCCAAGTCAATATTTGATTTATTATTATTTTTTTTCATGTGCATCCCACCTTGGAATTAACCAAGTTAAAGGTGTTTCAAAAAAATACGCTCTTGAACATTTTGGGTATTTTTATTATTTTTGTTCAATTTCCGGATAGAATTATTTTTCCCATTATCCCTTAATCACAATCATTGGCACTAGTCTAGCGACGGGGGTAGCAAGCCCCGCCTCACTTGTCATTTTTATGATTTCATCAACATCTTTGTATGCGTCTGGGGCTTCTTCAGATAGTACATTTTCAGTTCTTGCGTGAATTTGAATTCCTTTTTGCTTTAATTCATTTAACAATTCTTTAGAATTGATATTTTTTCTTGCTTGTGTTCTCGATAATGCTCTTCCTGCTCCATGGCATGAGGAATCAAATGCTTGGTTGTTATTTTCGGGGCCCGCCAATACCCATGAAGCAGTACCCATGTCTCCGGGGACTAACACTGGTTGACCGAATTGAGAAAATTTAGAATCAAGATCCTCATGTCCTTTAGGCAAAGATCTAGTTGCTCCCTTTCTGTGAACGCAACAATTACAACTTTTACCATGTATTACGTGTTTTTCGAATTTAGCTATGTTGTGTGAAACATCATAAAGAACATTAACTTCAGCATCAGAACCTAATTCGTTATGTAAAATATCACGAAATCTTTGTGTGACTGCACTTCTGTTTGCGAATGCAAAATTTCCTGCTGCTTGCATTGCTTGAATATATTCTTGACCTTCTTTAGAATGAATTGGGGCAGCGGCTAATTGTCTATCTGGTAAAAGAATGTCCCATTCCTTATGTCTCCAATTATTACCTTCTTTTTTATATCCTGTTTCAAGTATTTTCAAATGGTCAGAACAAACTTGGTGTCCTAATCCGCGAGATCCCGTGTGAATCATAGCAACGATTTGATCTGGCAAGAGACCGAAACCTTTTGCACGTTCTTCATCAAAAATAGAATCTACAGTTTGTAATTCTAAAAAATGATTTCCAGAACCTAGAGTTCCTAATTGTCTAATGCCTCTTTCCAATGCTCTTTCAGAAATTAAGGGCTCTTCAACATTAAAAATGCCATTGTTTTCGATTGAAATCAAATCTTCTGATTCACCCCATCCTAATTCATATGCGGCTTCTGCCCCTCCAGAAATCAAATTGGATAATTTAGATCGGTTAAGTTCGTACCCTCCTTTTCCACTCGTCCCAGCAGGGATATTTTTGGCTAAATTTTTCCCTAATGATTTGATGTTTGGAATCTCTTTTAATGTTAAATTTGTTGTCACTAGTCTAACGCCGCAATTAATGTCAAAACCCACTCCACCAGGGCTTATGACTCCCCCGTTATCAACATCTGTAGCAGCTACACCACCTATTGGAAATCCATACCCAAAGTGCCAATCAGCCATTGCCCACACATCACCAACAATTCCAGGTAAACATGCAGTGTTTCGTAATTGTGCAGGTCCTCTTCCATCTTGATGTTTTTTCCAATGTTCTTCGTCAGCTATAAGTTTAGCATCTGCATTCATTAATCCATGCTTTTTCATTTTAACTACACTTGGCGAGATTCTTTGAATATGTTCTTGCCATGAATAGTCATCCATATTTCGCCCTATACTAGCCCCTTCAAATGTGTTGTGGATTTAATTTCAACGCTGAATATTAAATGTGACAAGCAATCAGGCATTCATATGGTCGGAGGAGATGCAGCCGCAGCAGCAGGCGGAGGAATGATGAAATGGTTATTGTTATTGTCTGGAATTGCACTAGTTTCAATTACTGCTTACGGTNTTTATGGTCCAGAAGTAGACAATTCNCCAAAAATATTGGACGTTTGTGTAACTCATTCNGATTCNATAAATCATTATCANCCTTGGCTTTATATTACAATCAATGGTAATGCGGTAAATATCCCAACAGATGTTGGTGTAACTGAAGAGTGTATGTATGCGATACACACTCATAGTACGGATGGTAAATTACATGTGGAGATTCCGACTTCAAACCCAATGAAAATTAAGGTTTCAGACTTTTTTACAGTATGGGGTAAGGAATTTAATCAGTTTCAAATTTTAGATTATACTGTAGATGATGAACATGAAATAGTGATGACCGTATATCCTACAAAAGAAGATTACATTAATGGGACAAATGGAGAGATTAGTACTGATTTTGAAAAACATGTTTTCAGTTCTGTAGATTTAGATGGTGATGGCATAGCTGATGGTGATGACACAGTCGTGTTAATTGAATATAAAGCAAAGGAGAATTAGGGTGAATACATGTCTTTGCCCCCTATCGATATACCTTATTTAACTGAAAAAGGGTATGAGAGAAGAAAGTGTTCTGAAACATCACTTTGGTATTGGTCAAGTGACTCAAATAGAGTTACTTGTGGAGATACTCATTTAGATGAATATACCTTTATTGGAGAGCCTCTGATTTCGGGATTTAAGGAACGAGGTTTAGAATTAAAAAACAGTATGAGAGAACGCTTTTTAAGATTTTTTCAACTAAGAAATCATGCTAAAATCAATCCTTATCCAATTTTGGCAAGATGGCGTGATGATATCCATCTTACAATTGCATCTATTGCAGATTTTCAACCACATGTGACAAGTGGGCTTGTAGATCCTCCTGCAAATCCATTAACAATCTCACAACCTTGTATTAGGTTGACAGATGTAGATGCTGTTGGGCATTCTGGACGTCATTTAACAACATTTGAAATGATGGCTCACCATGTTTTTAACAAACCAAAAGAGGGAATTGAATATTATTGGATGAATCGTTGTGTTGAATTATGCCATGAATTATTTACTGAAGAATTGGGTATTGATGCTTTAGAAATAACCTATGTGGAAAACCCTTGGTCAGGTGGTGGTAATGCTGGGCCTGCAGTAGAGGTAATTGTTGGTGGATTGGAGTTGGCCACTCTGGTTTTTATGAATTTAGAGGAAGATGAAGATGGAGAATATGAAATTAAGGGAGTTAAATATTCAGAGATGGATTTACAAATTGTAGATACAGGATATGGTTTGGAGCGTTTTTGTTGGGCTGCAGCAGGTACTTCTACAATTTATGAAGCAATATATCCCAAATCAATAATTTGGTTGAAAGAGTTATGTGATTTTGAACAAAAGATTGAAGACATTAAAATTGACGATTTAGATAATTTATTGGGTGAACTATCCAAGGTTTCTGGGATTATGAACATAGAGATTGGTTCTGATGAAAATGAAATTTTTTCAAATTTAATAGAAAGGTTATCTGAAAAAGATATCTTAATTGAACGCGAACAAGTTGAGCAATTAATGAATACTTTATCTAAAATTTATGCTATACCAGACCATTTGCATGCATTATGTAATATGTTAGGAGATGGTTTAGTCCCATCTAATGCTAAAGAAGGTTACTTGGCAAGGATGATGTCTAGAAGGGTGATGCGAATGAGGGACGAATTAGGGATTGAAAAAACACTTTCTGAGTTAGCAGAATATCATATGGATGTAAATTTCGATTTAACTAATTCAAAGCAATCAAAGAATGGAATTTTAGCAATATTATCCGTAGAAGAAGAGAGGTATGCAGAAACATTAAGAAGAGGGAAAAACATTGTTTCAAATGAGCTTAAAAAGCATAGTAAGGAGATTACAGAATTACCCGATGAGTTTTATTTCCAATTAAACGATAGTCATGGAATTCCCCCCGGTATGGCAGTACAGATTGCAAATAATTTATTTGATGGAAACATAAAATTACGTTTGGGATTTAATGCAGAAATGGCAGAAAGGCATGCAGAGTCAGTAAAAGTCGCATCCAAAGTTAAAAGTAAAGAATTTCTTGAAATAAATACTAGTTTAGTAGAAACTGAATTATTATATTATCAAAACTCGTTTTGGCTTGAATTTAATGCTAGAGTTATTTGTTGTGAAAAAATAAAACATGAAAATAAAAACATTACACATGCAATTTTATTGGACAAAACAGCATTTTATCCCGAAGGTGGCGGTCAAGAACCAGATTTTGGAGAAATCATACATCCAGACGGTACTTGTAAAGTTTTAGATTGTCAAAAACAAGGATCTTATGTTGTTCATTTTTGTGACTCAGGCATTAAAGTAGGAACAATAATTCATGGAGTGGTGGATTATAACCGTAGAAAACAACTTATGGATCATCATACAAGTGTACATATTGTTGGAGGTGCTGCTAGGAAGATACTTGGGCCTCATATTTTTCAAGCAGGTTCAAATGTTTCTGAAGAATATGGTAGATTAGATATTACACATTATGAAAGATTGACCCGGGATGATTTAAATCAAATTGAATCTTTAGCAAATGAAGTTTTACAAGAAGTTGATTATACTCAAAAATCAGAATTAGATAGGAAGGATGCTGATTTAATTCATGGCTTTGATTTATATCAAGGGGGCGCACCAAAAACAAAAAACATTAGGGTATTGCAAATAGGTTCACATGATACTCAAGCCTGTGGTGGAACTCATCATGATATTCCTGGAAAAATAGGCCAAATTAGAGTAGTTCGTTCAACTTTAGTGCAAGATGGTGTAGAAAGATTGCAAATAGTAGCCGGTAATGCAGCATTAAGTTATGGAAGGAAACAAGATGAACTTATACGTAATTCTGCGGCTACCTTTGGAATTTCAGAAACAGATTTACCCAAAACATCTAGTAGATTTTTTGAAGAATGGAAGTCACAAAGAAAAAAGATAGAACAATTAGAAGCTGAAATAATTCGGCTTAGAACTTCTGGTGTGGATAGTGATGATTCAAGTGAGGTTGATGGAGTCCGAATTATTATCTTAGAAGTTGAAAGTGATATTAAACAAATGACTAAAATGGTTGGTGAATTAACTCTTGACCCAGAAAAACCAACCTTGGCAATAATTGGAAGTAGGGATAAGGGCGGAAAGTTACTAGTTTCAATTACAGAAAACAGCTTGGCATCTGAAAGATATAATGCATCAATTATTTTGCAAGGAATTTCAAAATATATCGATGGGGGTGGTGGTGGAAGACCTACCTTTGCTCAAGGAGGAGGTTCAAATTCAGATGGAATTCCTAATGCCTTATCCGCTGCAAAAACATTAGTTTTAGGTAAATGGGAAGAAGCAAGATCAGAAAACATCTTGACTTCCGAAGATATTGAAGATTTAATTAAAGTCGCAATTGAATTAGGTTTGGAATCGACGGAAATAGGCCAATATGCTACTAGGGTTGCAATTCAACATGCTATTGCAGATGGCCATGTAGATGATGAAGAGGCAAAATTAATCAAGAAAGCAGCAGAATTAGCTGGATTATCTCCCGAACAAGTTGATAAAATATTTGAGGCGGTGAGTGATGGTAAAATCGATGAAGAAGAAGAAAAACTACTCAAAAATTTACTTAGTTAATTTTTGAATTGCCTGTAAATCAAACCAAGAACTAGCAGATTTAATCGCTTCACTCCTGTCAAACCATTTTATTTCTTCTATTTCATCTGTTTTCAAATCAAATTTTAATTTATTTGAATCAACTTTAACTAAATATGTAAAAGATACAAATGAAATCCCTCTATCATTAAAAATTTTTTGTGAAACTATTGATGTATTTGTATCATCAATCTCTATTTCGATTCCTAATTCCTCCATAGTTTCCCTAATTGCTCCTATGGTTGGATCTTCATTATGGTCGAGATAACCTCCAGGAAGTGTCCAACATCCTGTAAAATGTCCTCGTTTGACTTTTGCTAACAATACTTTTTCTTTTTGATTTTGTATCACTACCTTTGAAACAAGTCTATGGATTGATCGATACACAGATTCTCTAGCAGCAGGGTGAACGCATGAATCGGAAATTACATCATCTTTCCAAGCCCAATTTTCTGGCCATTGAATTTTTGGTTGCCCCATGATTATAATAGTGCTGGAATCACCAATATCTAAATTGTATTTTCCTTTAAGTTCCCATTCAATATTCATCTTTTTAACTTCAGATTCAGTTGGTAGTCTGAATGTCCATCCCGTATCTTCCTTTGATAACAACCTTCCTTTTACTGGAATTTGAGGTCCTTTGCCATTTGAATCAACCAAAAGGAGTTTTCCGTCATGCTCCAGATGGAGGTATATTTCTAGGGCCATACTCATTCGAAAAGGTTCATAGTCATCAATGCAACGATTAAAAAATTAAATCAATATCCAAGAATATCTGTAAGTTGACTTTTATAAAAATTAGCAGAACCTTGTAAGCTACCTAATTCATTTTCAGTGAGTTCCAATTCAATAATTTTTTCAACTCCATTTGCCCCAAGAATTATTGGAACGCCAATAAAGATATCATTTAATCCATATTCTCCATTTAGATAAGCAGATGCCGGAATAAGTCTTTTACGATCATTTAATACAGATTCAGCCATAATCGCTGCAGCAGAACCTGGCGCATAAAATGCTGAACCTCGTTCTAATAATTTTACGATTTCACCACCGCCCCCAGCAGTTCTTTTACTAATGGCATCAATTGTTTCTTCATCAAGTAATTGAGTAATTGGAATACCTCCACAGGTAGTGTATCTTGGTAATGGGACCATTGTGTCTCCGTGTCCACCTAGGACCATAGCTTGGACGTCTTCTTCATTACATCCTACTTCTTTTGCCACAAAATGGGTCATCCTTGCACTATCTAATACTCCAGCTTGACCAATGATTCTTTCTTTTGGGAATCCTGTTACTTTCCACATATGGTATGTCATTAGATCTAATGGGTTTGTTACCATTATTACTACGGAATTAGGTGCATGCTTCTTTATACCTTCACCAACTTGTTTTATGATTTCAGCATTTTTTCCAATAAGGTCTTCTCGACTCATCCCTGGTTGTCTTGGAAATCCACTAGTTACTACAACTACGTCTGAATCTGAAATGTCTTCATAATTTGCAGTTCCTGTGATATTTCCATCATAATTTAAAACTTGTCCATCTTGACTCATATCTAATGCTTTGCCTTTGGCAAAACCTTCGTAAATGTCGAGCATTACAATGTCTCCTAATTTTTTTTGCGCTAAAACAAAAGCACATGTTGCTCCTACATTACCTGCTCCAATCACAGCAATTTTCCTTCTACCTCGACTCATATTGTGTTCCACCGAATCACCGAAAATGTGGTGGGAAATAATCTTGACCGTTGTAAGTTTGAATTTTTACTCAAGTTAGTTTCAAGAACCCCTTTTAACTCGGGTGTTCAATGAGACTAGGTGTGGTTTTAGAATCCGAATTTGAAACAAGAGTTTCGATAGTCCCAAATTCAATTCCAAAATTAGTCAAGATGGGTTTTGAAGTTGTTGTTGAAGATGGCGCTGGTAAAAAATCTGGTTATCCAAATTCCGAGTATGAGTCAAAAGGTGCTTTGATTTTAGACTCAGATCAAGTACTTAGTTCAGATATTGTCACGAGCATAGGGGTTCCCGAATTTAATAAAATGAAATCAGGCTCAATGTTGGCGTGTATGGCTGACCCCTTTAGAGATTTAGAAAAAACAAAACAGATTATTGAATCAGGAATTACGTTATTATCATTGGAAGTAATACCTCGCCGATTATCTAAGGGTCAATCCATGGATGTCAATTCTTCACAAGACAATCTTTCTGGTTACTGTGCTGCTTTGAAAGCCGCTTTTAGTATGCCTAAGTTGATGCCTATGATGACAACAGCAGCTGGAACAATAAGGCCTGCTAAATTTGTTATTCAAGGTGCTGCTGTAGCAGGACTTCAAGCAATTGCTACTGCCAAAAGATTAGGAGCTGTAGTTTATGCAGTTGATGTAAGGTTAGCTGCAAAGACTGATTGTGAAAGTCTTGGTGGCAGATTTATTGACGTGCCTGGTTGGGTTGATGCTGAAACATCTAGCGGCCATGCAAATTCATTATTTGATAACCCTGAATTAATGGAGGCATTTGATGTCGCTTTGGAAAAAGTATTGAGTGATGCTGATGCACTCGTAACTACTGCTAGAATTTTTGGTAGGGATGCTCCAAAATTATTTTTTAGTGATGAAAGAAATGATAATTTACATAAAATTATGAAAGAAGGTTCTGTGGTTGTTGATATGAATTTAGATACAGGAGGGAATACTAACCATTCTGATTTAACTAATGATGTTATTAAAGATGGTGTCACTTTCTTTGGAACTCCTGTACTTTGTAGGACTGTCCCAAATACTGCCTCCATGCTTTATTCAAATAATGTAACTAATTTTGTTTCGGTTCTTGTTGAAGATGGGGCACTGAAAATTAATCAAGATGAGCAAGTATTGACTGGAGATGAGGGCGGAATTAGTGCAGGTTATGGAGGGATTTTAATATCCTCAGAAGGAAAAATACATCCTAATCATACACGTTTGCAAAATTTAATTTATGGAGATGAAGAAGAATGAGCGAGGTACTAGGGATTTTTATGACCTTAGAAGGTTTCATATTGTCATTAACAGTATTTGCTTTAGCAATTTTTCTTGGTTTTGAATTAATATCTAAAGTGCCACCTACTTTGCATACTCCTTTGATGTCTGGTGCAAATGCAATTTCAGGAATTAGTATTGTTGGTGCTTTATTGGCAGCAAATAGTGGTGAAGCGAATACAGCAACTATTTTGGCATTTTTTGCAATAGTTTTGGCAACAATAAATGTTGTTGGTGGCTTTTTAGTTACTAATAGGATGTTACAAATGATCCGCGGTAAAAAAAGAGGTGGTAATTGATGGTTGAAGTATCTTCATTATTAGACATCGGCTATCTTATTTCTGCGACATTATTCATTTTTGGAATTAAGATGTTGGGTTCACCAAAAACAGCTCCAAAGGGGAATATGTATGGTGCTTTAGGGATGTTTGTTGCGGTGATTGTAACCGTACTGAAAATGCAATTATCTGATGGAGGAATTGAAGGATGGATGTGGATTCTACTTGGATTAGGCCTTGGTGCAGCAATTGGATATTGGATGGCAACAACAGTTGAAATGACTGGAATGCCCGAATTAGTTGCTTTATTCAATGGATTTGGAGGTGCAGCCTCAGCATTAGTTGCTTTATCTGAAGCATTAAAGGTTTACACTTCAGAAACATATGAGATTGCATCTCCAATTTTCCAAGTATATCATTTAATTCCGATACTTGCAATAGGTGCTTCTGCACTAGTTGGTTGGATGACCTTAACTGGTAGTTTAGTTGCAATGTTTAAACTTAAAGGTGGTTTTACAATTCCATTTACAAAAAAATGGGTTAGGTTTCCTACATGGGGCCCTAGTTGGTTAAATTATGTAAAATCAGGATTATTTTTAACAGGATTAATCATGATTCTTATGACCTTAAATGATCCAGGTAATTTAGGATTGATTTATGGTATTGTTGGAGTTTCTTGTGTGCTTGGAATCTTATTTGTTTTACCGATTGGTGGTGCAGATATGCCTGTGGTGGTCTCCTTACTTAATTCTCTGTCGGGAATCGCAGCAGCATTTACTGGTTTCGTAGTTGGAAATACTGTTTTGATAATTGCGGGATCAATGGTTGGTGCAGCGGGATTAATTTTGACATTCATTATGTGTAAGGCTATGAATAGAGAATTATTTGATGTGTTGTTTAAAGCATTTGGAGGTTCTGCTAAAGAGAGTTTAACAAGAACAAAAGTAGGAAGTGATCCAGAAGAAGTTGCAATGGTTTTAGATGGCATTTCAAAATGTATTATTGTTCCAGGATATGGAATGGCCGTATCTCAATCACAACATTTAGTTAAGGAGTTTGCAGATATTTTAGAAGAAAATGATGTGGATGTTAGTTATGCGATACATCCTGTTGCTGGTAGAATGCCAGGGCACATGAATGTATTACTTGCTGAAGCAAATGTCCCATATGAAAAACTAATTGAAATGGATGAAATTAACTCCGAATTCTCAGAATGCGACGTTGCATTAGTTATTGGGGCTAATGACACAGTAAACCCCGCAGCAAGAAGTGGTGAGGGTCCGCTTGGTGGAATGCCAATAATTGATGCAGATAAAGCAGGTGTTGTTGTAATTATCAAAAGAAGCTTATCTGTTGGATATGCAGGGGTCGATAATGATTTATTTTATGAAGATAAAACAATGATGTTATTTGGAGATGGGAAGAAAATGATGACCGAACTTAACTCTGCATTGAAAGAACTCTGATTTGACTTCAATTTTGTTTGGTTTAGCAAATGTTCAAGAGCGTATCACTTGTGGGAAGTCCAGTGAGAGCAATGTCAAGGATGTATTTCCGGGCGTTTTTAGTATTATTAGTACTAATTTTGCTTGCAGTTCCTACATTATCAAACCCCACTGGGCCTCCTGCTACTCAAAATGGAGAATTAACAGCAGAAGTGGGGTGTAGTTGTCATGGAGATGGATTTCCATCGACTGAGGTTTTAGTTCAAATTAGTGGTGTCCCTGAATCTTATTCATTAGGTACAGATTATACTTTTGTAATTAGTGGAGATGCTATAGATTCGACCGCTGCTGGATTTATTATTACTGATTATGGAAAGGGCACATTCTCTTGGGATAGTAGTTTAGCCATCCATTTTGTTCCTGATGTTGAAGGAACAATTTCTCATGACCAACCTAGTGATGAAAAATCCTGGGTTGTAAATTGGACAGCACCAGAAACAGATGAAGGAATCTTACACTTTTCACTTATTGTAAATGCAGTGAATGGTGCTGCTGCAGATCCTGGAGATAAATGGAATATTCTTTCTTTCTCTATCTCTGCACCAGGGGAAGCAGTTTCTCAAGAGGAGGATGCTTTGACTACAAGAACAATAAGTGTTGGAGATTACGATACGTTATTTTCACAGGAAGAAGATCCTGAAGCTATAGAGAGAGAACATCAATTGGAATTAGCTGAGAAATATTTTGAAAATGGTAATTTGTATTATTGGCCAACATTAGGTATTCTAATTCTTGGTGCAGTAGTTCAAAGAGAATTTTATGAGCGAAGGTTTGGTGGAGGGCCACCCCATTTAGCAAAGGAGTTAGCAATCCCCCAAGCAATTAAGAGAGGAGTTTTATTCCTTGTTCTGTTATATTTTTCAGTTCATGGGTATCAAAATTGGGGGCATGTAGAAGGGATTTTAATTGGATGTTTAGCTGCTTGGGCTGCTTATGGGTTGTATAGGACATGGGTTCAGGCTGTAGCACCAGCCAAAGTACCTGATTTATTGTGATTTAGAACTTAATGCTAAGGTTGAATTTCAAAATGTCTTTACGTCTAGAATCAGATAAACTAATTACTGTTCAAGCACATTTGGATGAACTAAGTTTACGTTTAGGAAGGTTATTGGCAATATTGGTATTGATGATGATAATTTGTTGGAATTTTATTGATGAACTAATTTTGAGAAATTATATCTCATTACTTAGCCCTTGTACTGATTGTGTTGCTGTTTATTCTCCTACAGAATGGGTGTCTCTTAGGTGGCTTTCGATATTGTTGTTAGGTATCTGTTTGACAATTCCATTTTTTTCAAGAGAAGTTATTTCTTTTTGTAGCCCTGGGATGCTATCTCATGAGGAGAAATGGCTTAAACAATTATTATTGGTTGGAACAATTTCAATAATTTGTGCTGTTTCATTAACATTGCTTGTACTTCTTCCAGCATGGTTTTCTTCTGCTGAGCAAGCAGGATTTGTGGAAGGAGTTTCTCCTAGTTATAGTGCTGCTGCTATGTTGGAATTCGCTTTGATAGTATCTTATATTGAAATTATTGTTTTCTTATCTGTAATTTCTGCAATATTATTGAGACGCTATGGGATAGCAGAAGGAGAGGAAAAGGCATCTTGGCAATTCAGAGTACATGGTGTTTCAATATTTTTGATGTGGCTAATTATTCCTTCTGAACAAGATACGTTACTTACGATTGGAATTTTAACTGAATTTTTACTTGTAGAATTATCATTTTCAAAAATTAGTAGGGGTGCATTGGCAATGCCTTCATTTGACATGGATAGTGGTATTTTAGATTCTGAGGCTAGGCTTAGAAGAATTGGAATTGTTGGTTGTAGTTGTTGTGATGTAGTGCCAATTCCAGAAAGAAATTCAATACCTAAGGGAATGGTTTTTCTTCCTATACCTGATTTTTGTATGTCAAAAGAATCATATGATTTAGTAATTGGATATGTGATGCAATTGAAATTAACGGATATAATTGTTACCGGTTGCGGTAGAGAGACACAAATAAATGAAAAATTGGTGGAAAATTTACAATATTTGAATTGTCAAATTAGAACACTTTCATTAATTGATTTTAGTACTATGCGTCTTACAGGTTCAAAAATAAAAGACCTTGATTTTATGGTTCGTTTAGCAGTTGAAAGCGATCCTTGGAAAGTAGATAATTCATATGAACGGGTGGGTAAACTTTTGTCAACATTTAGTGGAGATATCAGACCTGATGTTGCTTTTTGGACTAGTTCAGCGTCCCCTCCTTTTGGAACGGCCTTACATCCTAATGAGATTCTTATAACTTCAACGAAAGAACCCAATTCTGAAATAATTTATAATTTTGAAAAAATGGGTATCAAATTATTGGAACTATAGAGAATTTAACAATTTAGTGATACAATTACCCTTACTATTGAAGACAAGTTACACCTTCACCATTATTGATGCGGGTTTGGATTGCTCTTCCAATTGCCATGATATTATTCATTACCTCATGGTTTGTTTACTTTAATCCTGACTTTGTTGATGATGTAATTGAAAATTCAACTAATGGTGATGATTCTGATGAAAGCTATACGCTTAATGTGCAGTCAAATGAAAATTGGCTTGTATTGGTGATAGATTTTCAAGATAAGCGATCTAATACTGGAAATGATTTGGAAACAGCAGAGACATTAATTCATGGAGAAAATGGTGTTTCTAATTATTTAACAGAAATGGCTGCAGGAAAAAGCACTTTTAATTTTGAGTTTCATACTGATGTATTGAATGCAGAATTTGCTGTTGCAGATTATGGCGTTGATGTTGATGGTGTTAGGGATGCAGGGACAGAGTCTTCTGGAGGTGCTAATGGATTAGCAATAGAGGCTATAACTCAAGCATCAAATAATGGAGTTAATTGGGGGAATTTTGATTTAAATTCGGATAAAATTGTAGATCGATTATTGATTTTACACACAGGAGGAGTTCAAGAGGACGGAGGGAATTCTAATGAATTATGGAGTCATTTTGGGCATCTTGAAAACGAATTAACATTTAATGGAAGTTTAATTAAAACATATGCAATGGCTGGTTTGAAAAGTAATGTTGGTACAATTGCCCATGAAATGTTACATTCTTTTGGTGCAGCCGATTTATATGCTGTACATGATGAATTACCTCAGGATAATTGGAAGGGTGTAGGAGATTTTGACATAATGGCTAGTGGGAATTGGGCAGAAAACTCGTTGGGGGAAAGTAGACCCGTATTGCCTATGGCTGCAACTATGAATCTAATGGGGATTGATAGATATGAGGAGATTCTTCTTGATGAAATCGGCTCAAATAATGAGGTTAAATATGAGTTAAAACCAATGTCAGATTCAGGAACAGCATATCGTGTGGAATTAAGTGATAATGAATTTCTTTGGCTTGAATATAGACAACAAAGTGGTCTTGATTCAGAACTTCCAGGTTCTGGATTATTGGTAAGTATTGAAGATAAAGATGTTGGCAATATTTCATTAAATAATGTGAATAGAGACTCAGAAAATCCTTACTTGAAAATAGTAGAAGCGGATGGAAATTCAGGATTAATTACAGGTTCAAACAGTGGAGAAAGCTCGGATTTATTTGTTAACGGTTCAAAATTAGGTAATGAGGGATTTGAAATTAGAGAACGTTATGGGGAATTAGTTTCATGGTCGGTTGAAATTGAAAATATGACAGATGAAAGAATAATCTTAAATTTTAAAACAGGAGAATTACCAATAATTTCAGTAGTAGCTTATAATTCTGAATTTTTAGATGGAGAGCCATTTCATATTGATATTGAAGCACAAGAAAATTGTAATTTAAACGCAGAATTATTTAGTGATGATAGTAGAATTTTAAGGTTAGACTCCGAATTAAAAATTGGAGAAAACGAGGTTTATGGTGTGTGGGATAATCCGAGAAATTCTGACTCAGGACAAATATTTGGAATTTTAAAATGTGGTGAAACAACTCAATTGAATGTGAAATTTAATTGGAAATCAATTGGAAACCGTATTGATACAGATTTTTATGAGGGCACAATTCATTATGAAGAGGTGAGTGAACTTGTAATCCCGTTGGAATTTGAAGGAAACCTTTCTAGAACATATCAATTGGAATTTGTAGGGCCCTTAGAAAGAATAGCAACTTCTCCAAATAAAGTTACATTGTCACCAGGGGATGAATTAATTATTACAATTGATCCCCAAGGATTACTTTCTCCGGGGATGTATGCTAGAGGGCATATCGTTCTACATGATGGGTTATATGAGCATGGTATAGAGGTCGTACTTCAATCAGAATTTATTGAGGGCCAATCATTCTTTTCAAAATATGTTGGAAGTCCAGGACAATTAATTGCGATATCTTTGGCATTGGGTGGCCTTTGGTTTCTTTTAAGCATCACAAATACAAATAAAACTGAAATAAAATCAGAAGAAGAGCTAGAAGAAAATGTTCCTGTAGATATTTATTATTGAGATTAGTCATCCATGATGCTTTCCATAAATTCTTTGAATCTTTTTGAAGAATCAGGTAATTCGATTGACTCTTTAATTTGTTCAGTTTTATTTCCATCTAAATCAACCCCATATTTTGAAGTTAGTTGGGAATTTAGAATTTTAATATGATCCTCTGAATTCCCAAAAGAATTTTCTTCCATTTGTTTTATGATTTCATTTAGGTATTCTAATTTTGCAGGATTATGTTTAAGGTAAAAAGCCCTTAATTTTGTTTTTAATTCGCTTTCTTTTGATTTTTCATGTCCCCTTTTTTCTTTTAATAGTTTTAATTTATTTTCTAAGTCTTCAAATTCATTAGTATTGTTTAATTGAGTATTGTTTAATTGAACTTGATTTGTTTTTTGTTTTCTATATTCATTAACAAATACTGTTGATACGAATAAGATGCCTGTAATCATAAAAATTCCAAAGCAAATTGCGCCAGTATGTGCTGATTGTTTTGCTGAGGGGTCAGGTGTACGTAAATATCTGTAATCTTGTAATTCAGAAGTAAATGTGTTTTCATTATTTTCAAAACTTTCCACCTTTCTAACAAATCCTAATTCATCTAGTTGTGCTATGGAGTAATTACCTGAATTCATGTCACCTTCAATCACAGAAATAACAGGCACAATTCCTAAATTGTTGTTTAATAAATCATATGAGTCTGCAGAAAAAATTCTTTGAGTAGTTATTGTTGAATTTGATTTTGTTTTTTCCCATAATCCATTATTTTCTCTAAATGCAGTTTCTTCAATTAGTTCTTTTTCTTCAATTAAAAACCATTTATCACCAACAGAAATTGTCGCAGGCCTAGTACTAGTTGTATGTGTTGTAAATTCATTTACTATTCTTCTTTCAACATTATGTTCATCACCATTTTTTGTTTTGAAAATTGATGTAATCACTACAGATCTTTTTGTCCAAGACCACGGACTTTCAGATTCAGGCACTAAGGACTCTTCATTCGTAGTAATTATTACATACATTTGATCATTGAAATAATTTGTAGTATTAAACTCCCAACTTAGGCTTAAATTAACAAAATGTGATGTTTTTCCTCTCTGGCATAGTCCACTATAATCCATTAATTCACATTCTTCAATAGATGCGATGTTTATTCTCAAATCATTATTTTCGATAATACTTATTTCAGCATTATTTTCTTCATTATTAAGTGTATTTTTAAAATCATTAACTATTGTGTTTGTGTAGCCTGAATATTCGAAGAAATCATCAACAAGATAATCGGGAACTCCAACACTAAAATCTTCTTCACTTGAAACGTTTGTTGGGATTAATAATAAAATAAATAATAATGAAATTGAAATCGTTAATTTTTTCATATTACCACCTCGTCTGTTCTCCAAAAATAGCAATAAATTCAAAACTGCCATCAACCCATCCATCCATTAGTTCTAAACTTTCAGAACGAAGTGCAATACCTTCTGCAATTGAACTACTATTGAGGGTGATTGTAAATGTGGTAAAAATATCATGACCTTTTAGTTCAACTACAATACCGTGACTTGCCCAATCGTAAAGTGTTGTAGTAGAATCTTTAGAAACGTTTGAGGAAATATTTACCATTACAGAATTAGTTTCATTTAGGGTCCAATTGGTATATTTTCCAAGATAATTTATTCTTACAATTTCATTTTCAAGCGAACTCCCATTTTCAAGAGATATGGTGACATTAAATATAATTGGGGCGTTTAAAGTAACGTTGTTTAATTCTAAGGATGGATCAAAATTCAGTTCCAATTGTGCTGTGGGGATATCTCCTGGTGTGAATGAGATTAATTCGAGATATGCAGGTACACCTAAAATAATGTCATCAACCCATTCTACAACAGTCCCCCTTATGGATGGACAATACCATTTGTATTCTGTAACTTCACTTTCACTATTTGTTTGCTGTACGTATGAAGAATTTTCACATCCGCTCCAAGTTATTGGTGGAGATGTATAATTGTTATATTTGTAAGCCCTTTCCTTTAATTTTTCATTGCCTGGTGGTGAAAAATATCCCGCATCTCCGTCCCATGATTCATTTTGAATATATGTTTGAGTCCAACTCTCATTCCATAATGTTGGAAAATCATAAAACTCCGCATCTGAATCAAATTCTCTAGTGATTATAGTGTCTAATAATAATTCTACGCCTGCAATATGTTCTAAATCAATATGCACGTCTGTAACTTCACGTAATTTTGCATGATCAGAAACTCTAATCCAATGAGTGGCGGAATATTCTACAAGCATGGTACCTGTGATTAATCCAAGTACAGGTGCTGGGAATGTTCCAACACCCACGTAATTACCCTCCATCTCAATTTTATAAACAGAATAATTTTGAGATTTGAATTCTAATGTTTCTATCCCTGAAACTGTACGCGTTGTTTGACCTGAAAGTGGATATTCAATTACCGTTCCAAACCATGTTTCATCAGTAGGATCAATAAGAGAAGCGACATCTAGTTCTGTATCATAAACCCACGTGTCCCCAATGACCATGTCAAAAATCTTAATTTCTGGACCTACTACTACTTCACCCTCTTCAATTTCAGCTAATCCTGAACCCATATTAAGACTTAAACTGAAAAAAAGAAGAGATACTAGAATCGCTCTAAAGCGTCTAGAATTAGTCTGCATTATTCTTCCGAATACTTTCTGATAGAAAATCTAGACCTTTATTTTTTTAATTTATGCCTTTCCTGGAGACCATCTACAAAGTTCAATAAATGAAATTTCTTTATCAAATTTCATGGCACATAACCATGATTTATTTACGCCCGCAGCTAATCTTGCTGCTAAACATGCTTCATTCCAATTTTTTGGCGATTCACAATTTGGAACAATTAACCAAGGGGCGTGTTGAGATGAAATATTATCGCTATACACTCTCCATCTACAACCATATTTGAAACCTGGTCTTGGCCACAAACCTCGTTCTAATAATTCACCATAAATCTCTGGGATTTCAGAGATTTCTTTAGTTTCAAATTTAGATTCTAACCATATTTTTTCTATTTCTTCTAACCAAATCCCACTTGCTTGAGGCACACCTAATTGGGGCAATGGCATTATTTCTGGTTTTATTGGTAACCAATATCCATTTCCTGAAGGTATTTTTTGGTTCCATGCAATTAATATTTTTTGGAAATCTTCTTGGGTAAGTTTTGGTGGTGTGTTTAAATTGCCTTTAGGTTCTGTTATTTTCAATCTATATGCTGTAACATCAAATTCACCATCAACTACTAGGATTTCTGCTAATCTGCCATTTCTCTCTACAGATGCAACCCAATCAAACAGATCTTTCCAAATAATTTCTGAGCTATGATTCACCCACCTTACTTCAGATAATGGTGGAGATTTAGTTGGGTGTTGACCTCTATTCCATCTTAATGCCCAACTATTTTCATCATAATTTAAATTTGTATTTTCTACTAAAACTAATACATCACCTGGTTCTCTAATTCGATTAAGTGCTGATGCTTTATGTAAGAGAAACTCGTCTTTTGTTAGTATTGTTTCAAGCCACTTATCATTAGGAATTGGCAGATGCCTATGCCAATGACAAAATAGAACTTCTTCAGGAGTTAATAGGTTACCTTCTTCAACAAGATGTCCTATTGCTGATTTATTCCATAATCTACTTCCAATACTTCCTGTAACTAACCATTTTTCTTCTGATTTTATTGGCGCTTTATGTCGTCCTTCGCCTTCCTGGTCTCCTATTAAATTAGGATTTAAATTACGAATTCCGCGCTCACGAGGCTTAGTTGCTCCCTTCTCATTTTGTTGCGCCATGTGTGCTCGGGGGTGTTTCCTCTTTTTGACTAGATGGTATAAGAATAAATCACTATAGCCCCTCAGAGGGCATGAGTCAGATGGCAAACACCCTCTTGGATACTTTCGAACAAAGTGAAAGAATATTATTGCATTTACTTGAAAATGATATGGGTGATGAAGTTTGGGATTTAAGTGGTAATGTTGCACAAAAAGGAATTTGTTTGGCAACAGGTATTTCAAGAAAACATGTGAGTAGGCCACTTGAAAAATTAGAATCAGATGGACTAATTGAAAAAGATAGTGGGAGGCCTGACGGTTATCGTCAGAGGGTTCTTATTTATCGTATGACCCAAAAAGGTAGAACCTCAGCAAAGAAACTGTATAGAAATATTATGGATAGGCCAAGCCCAATTTACAAAAATAAAACAATTGGTTCAAGTTTTGAAGAGGGAGTTTCACTTGTCGAATGGTTAGCAAAAATTCGTACAGACGGAAGTCACGAAGAGAATTTTGAAGATCAGGCCAAAGATGATGGAGAACAATTTTTGAGAAAATTGATTAAAACAGCAATGAGGGATGGAGTACTGAGTGATGATGAGAGAGTATTGATTGATGAATTAGTGGAACAATTGTCATTAAGTAATGAGTCATTAAAAGCAATCATAGAAGAAGAAAGGTTAGCATTAGAAAAAATTTCAGCAGGTGCGGAATCAGTTTATGTTGAAATGCTTGACAAAGTCTGGGCAGACATTGGTGTTGGTGAAAGTACAACTGCATTATTAGATGCATTAGCAGAATCTTTGAGATTAAACCCTTTGAATAGAAAGAGGTTAGAAGTAGTTACAAGGAAAAGACATGCACTTCTGAAAACATTTGATCCTTCTTTTGAACCATATATTGAAGCAATGTGGATTGCTATGTCAGATGAATCAATTAGTGTTGAAGAAGATGCAATTCTTCGTTCATTACGTTTAAGTTTAGGTATTGGGGAAGATGTGAATTCTCAAATTATTGAAGCAATTCGTTCACTATTGGCTGAGTCTTAGCAGTTTTTCCGCCTTAGTTATATTCTTGCTTCTCTTCCAAGGGTATAGGCTGGTGACACTCATTAGACGTTTTAAATCAATATTGGTTGTGTTCACACTCATTTTTTCAATATACTGCGTAACTCCAAATGTAATGAACGATTCATTAGAGGATGAAGAAAAAATTAATTTTTCTTCAAAAGATTTAGATGGTCAAATTGGTAGTTTGGTTTATGGTTGGGCAATTACGGGAGAAAACGACGAAGCATATCAAACGGATCAATTAAATGATTTTGATTTAGATTCGAATGGTGATATTTATGCAGTTGGGACATTTTCTAATACTGAAGAATTTGGTGTTTTGACAGCAACATCTTCTGGAGGAAATGATGGGTATTTGGTTAAAATTTCAGAAGAAGGTGCTTGGATGGATTTGAGAACCTTTTCTAGTAGTAATGATATTTCTTTAGAAAAGATATCTGTGAATAATGTTGGAAATATTGCAATAGCAGGTCATTTTTCAGATGCTAGTATGAATTGTGATGATTTGTCAATCGATAATAATGATGCAAACGGCGGTTCAACAGATATTTTTGTTGCTGTTTTAGATAGCAATCTTGACTGCGTTTGGTTTAATTCTGTAGGTGGAGAAGAGGATGATCATGTCAAAGAATTAATTTTGAATAATGATGGAACTATTTTGATGGGTGGAATGATTCAAGATATTGTTTACTTCGGTGCTCAAGGGACTGATGGAACTGCAGAAGATGGTTTTGTATGCAAATTTACTAATCAAGGAGACTTAAATTGGGGGCACAGGATTAATGGAATTAATGATCAATCTGTTAATGCTATTTTTGAAAATTCAGATGGTTCTATTTTTGTGGGAGGAGACTCGGATAATAAAGCAGAAATAGACGATGGGGGAGAGAATAAAAGCTCAAATCAAGCAGGATTCATATTGAAATTAGACAATATGGCAAATATAGATTCGTTAGTTCCGATTCCAGGTGTAGTTTTTGAAATTGAGAAAAATCCCACAAATTCTGACATCTTTATAGCAGGAACTTTTTCTGGTGCTAAAAGTTTTGGAGATATTTCTGCG
>NZKH01000031.1 GCA_002692465.1 Methanobacteriota archaeon
TGATTGTAGTTTGGTAAAGAATCTATCATTTAGAATCAATATAAAATATACGTAAAACTAGAGGGTATTGCAAAGATTTATGTAAAGGAAAATCTGCACATTTTCGGACGTTTATTTGCATTAGGCCTCGGTTCAACAGTATTATTAGAGATTTATGGTTGGACATCTGGCCTTATGGAATTTGAGTTAAAATTCTTATTCGCCACTATGTTTCCAGTTTCTGCATGTTTAATTTTATTGATGTATTCAATGACTCCAGAAGAGCCTAAAGTTATTGACAATTAGTCTGTTAAAATTTTTTATTCTTCTTCTGAAAAATAATTATTAAAATATAACCAGGCGTAACTTACTTGGAGTAAGGCCAATAACGAAATTAAACCTAAAATCATTCCACTTGGCCGGGGGAATATATCTGAAAATGGCCCACCAACAAGCCAGGTAATAATTGTCATTAATATTCCAAAAATAAATAAATTTAACATACCTTTTTTAGGATTTTTCCATCTATTAAGTGTTGGAATTAATCCGTTGATTTTGAAATGCCATCTAAACCAAGCCAAATAAAGTAAAATTCCGCCTACTAAACCAAGTGAGCCTTGAGTAAAACTCACATCATTCCAAGGGCCCTTCCAACCAAAATCAGTAAATGTTTGAGCGATTAAAATTACCCCGATAATTGCTAATCCTTGCCAAGGAGGACCTTGATTCTCGGAAGTAGTTAATTCGGCCATACATGTGCCAATTATTACGAGCGCTTGAAAGCATCCTATGTTTTGGGATACATTATGGGGCCAGAACACGCCATTATCCTAGCAGGTGGAATTGGAAGTAGAATGTTGCCTGCAAGTAGTCTTGTCCCCAAGGAAATAATGCCATTAATTGACTTGCCAGCAATCAGTTATGCAATTGAAGAAATAAAGGGTGCCGGAATAAATAATATTCATTTAGTAATTAATGAACATAAAAATTGGATAATTGATTTACTAAATTTTAATGAGAAAAATATTGATAAATTACAAAAAATTAGAGAGGATATCCCTTCAAATATGTTAAATCCTTTAGAAAATATCAATTTACAAATACATATTCAAAAAGAACAATTAGGATTTGCTAATGCAATATCTTATGCATTAGATCATATTAATGGCCCTTTTTTAGTATTATTAGGAGATAATATACTGATTAATGAACACTTACCGCCCACAAAAAAAGATTCTAGAAGTGATGCATCATTAAAATTAATAGAAAAATTTAATGAAAACAAAAGGCCAGTGGTTGGATTGCATAAAATTGATGAAAAAAAATTAAGTTCGTTTGGAGTTGTGAAAAAAGTAAATGGTAAAATTACAGAAATTGTTGAAAAACCTACAATTGAAAATGCACCCAGTAACAGTGTATTATGTGGAAGATATTTATTTACAGATGATTTTAAAGAATTATTACTAAAATATTCAGTAAAAGAATTTGGCGAATTACAATCAATTGCAATTCAAAAGCACTGGATGAACAGTAAAGACGGTCTTGATTATGTGGATTTAGACGATCATGATTGGTATGATTCAGGGCAACCAGATATTTGGTTAAAAGCACAAATTGACCATGCACTAAAAAGAAGTGATTTAGGCCCAGAATTAAGGGCATGGCTTACTCAAAGATTATCAGAATGAATTGATGCAGGTAAAGGTCCATCATCATTGAGATATCTTTTCCATTGTAAAGTTCTTTCTTTTCTTCGAACTTCTAAAACATCCCAAAGTGGCTGTAAACTTAATGCATTTTTTGTATGTATTTTCTTGATAATTAAAGCAAAACATTCTGTATTAACTTCATCTAATCTTATCAATAATTCACGTAATCTAATTGCCAAAACTTCGTCCCCATCTAACCATAATGTACTAAATATTCCTCTTTCATCTTTTGGAAAAATTGTAATGTAACTTCTTAGATGTGATACAAGATTTCTTCTTACAATTATTTCAGGATGGGTAATTAATTCAAATAATTTATTTGCAAATAATTCTTCATCTAAAAAACGAATATCTCCCACAGTAGAACTCGCTGCCGCTAAAACCGTTTTATCATTAGAAAGCAGCATTTTTTCTAAGTAAGGTAAAGCCTTCCATTCAATTCTTCTAAATAAACGAGTTAATACATCTGCCAAACCTCTTTGAACATTAACTTCTTCTCTATTTGATAATTTTTCTAATAATTTTAATCCTGTTTCTAAATCTGCTTCTACTAAACGCGGCAAACAAATAGACAACCTTATTGGAATTTCAAGAAAACAATCATCAGCTGCCCTTAACATTTTTTCTCCAATTGCTAAAGGAACTACTAATTCTTGTCTTTCTAAAAGTAATACTATCCATTCAATTAATAATAACCGTCTACTATCTTCACTTTTTTCTAACCTTTCCATTAACCATAATGCAGATTGTACTCCTCTTTCATGGACAATTATCCCTAATCTAGGAACTTTTGCATTTGGATCCCAACTCATTTCATGAGGCCCGCTTTCTTTATTTGAATGCCAAGCACCTGGACGAGAAGCAAGAGCAATACTTTCCAATAAATGATATCCTTGATATACAGATTGACCATGTGGTTTTTGACATAATCCATTTAACATAAAAATTGCAATCCACCAACGTTCAGTATCTGGGGCAAATTCATCTAAAGCCCTTGAAAACCAATCCGTACACATTGCAAACAATATTCTTTCAGCAACCTCTTCTTTTCGATTTATTAACCATTTTTCATATTCTTCAAATGGTTTTTGAGTTAATGACATTTTATACGGAACCATAATTTCGACTATACTTTGTAAATGCCTTTCAAAAACTATTGATTCCGCATCAAAAATATTCAATGTTTTTTCAATTAAGCTCTCAACACCATTTGGATGAATTGGGGGGAAGTCTGGATCCATTAAGGGGGGGTTTGGTAAAGGCCAATGCGGTTTCGACTGTTCTAATGCTTCAATAAGATTGCTTCTAGCAGTCTCCCTTACAACTTCAGTAACATGTTGTTGAGGTTTCAGGGTACCTCCTCCTAACATTAAATAATTAAATATCAAGTTCAATATTCAAATTTTGAATTAGTTCCTTGTATCTATTACGTATTGTTACTTCCGTAACACCAGCAACTTCTGCAACTTCTCTTTGTGTTCTACGCTTACCACATAATACACTTGCAATGTAAATAATTGAAGCAGCGATTCCTGTTGGTCCACGTCCACTTGTAAGTTCTTTTTCCATTGCAGATTTAATTAATTCGTGAGCTTTTGCTTCTACTTCTGCATCTAAACCAAGACCTGAACAAAATCTTGAAATGTAATCTTCAGGACCTGTTGGCATTATCTTCATTTTTAGTTCTCTAACCATAAATCTGTAAGTTCTACCAATCTCTTTACGGCCTGTTCTACTTGCTTGACCGATTTCATCTAATGTTCTAGGAACGCCACATTGACGGCAAGCAGCATACAAACTTGCTGCTGCAACACCTTCAATTGAACGACCACGAATTAATCTTTTTTCAACGGCTTTCTTGTAATTTACAGCAGCTGCTTCACGAACAGATTTTGGTAAATCTAAACGACTTGCCATTCTATCTAATTCAGCTAAAGCCATAGCAAGATTACGTTCTGTAGCATTGCTTACCCTACTACGTTTTTGCCATTTCCTCATTCTATAAAATTGAGACCTGTATCTTGAGTTTATTGTTTTACCAGAATAATCCTTATTTTGCCAATCAATATCTGTTGATAATCCCTTATCATGTAACATAACAGTCATTGGGGCACCAGTACGTGCTCTTTGATCTCCTTGTTCTGGACTAAAGACCCTCCATTCTGCACCTTGGTCAATTACATTGTCTTCAACAACTAATCCACAATCATCACAAATTAATTCACCACGACCTTCATCTCTCGTAAGTGATCTTGATCCGCAATCTGGACATTTTACTAAATCCTCTATTTCTTGTCTATCTCTCATCATATCCACCTCCATAGTTGCATTAACTATCTATAGAAACATTCAAACTGCCAAAACATATCATATTTAAACGTTCCGTTATTTAAATAACTAAAAAATTATGATTAGTTGTCAATATTAATGAATAATCAAATAGACGATGTATTTACGATAAAATAGAGGGAGAACAAATGACCAAACCATCTGAATTTGTCAGCATTAGTCCAGGTAAACGTGTTCTTTTCTTAACAAAAGATTTAGATTTAATTAGACGCCAATTATATGATGGTTTAAATTTAAATATGGAGGATTTAGAAGTTTCTGATTTATTAGATGACATAAATACCGATGTTATGACTCCGGCTTGGGTTTGTTTTGATCACGAGCCTGCAGAAATTGCAAAAAATGCTTATGCTGGATTAATGCAAAATGGCATTAGAGTTTTCAATCAAAATGCATTGATAGATGGTAATTTCGAAGTTATTGTTTCTGGACAAAGAAAAGGCACAGGTTCATCAAGAGAAACCGCTGCTCAATGTGAAAGATGGGCAGGAATTAAAATTGTAATCGCTGCTTCATTCGCACCGATTCATGAAAGAAATAATATTAATCTTGGACAATTGATGGGCAATCATGAAATTCTTAAAAGGTTACAAAAAGGCGAAAAGATACCATTATCCGAATTCACATCAAAATATGATCCCGTGACTAAAATAATTATTGAAAATGGAGGATTATTCCCCTTTGCTTCAAAACTCAAAAAAGGCGAGATTTCTTTGCCGCCATTAAACACTCCAAAAAGACCTATGACTATGGCTGAAAAAATTATTGCTAAAAATTTAGTTGGACAAACACCTAATCAATGTGTGAAGCCGAATGATCCTGTTATTTCAGAAGTTCAAGGAGGATACAGCCATGAGTTTACGACTGCACAAGTTCATACATTTTTAAGTGAAGAATATGGAAAGGATTATTCTTTGCCAAACCCAAGTAAATTTGCCGTTTTTGAAGACCATTTATTGTATGCTGCACATAATCCAAAATTTATACCACATATGGATAAAGTTCAAACTTTAAGAGATTTGCAAATTAAATTTCAAAAACATACAGGAGTTAGAGACTATTCTGCTGTAGACGGAGTCTCTCCGGGCATATGTCACCAAGTTGCTCGTGAAGAATTTATTGAAATTGGTGATTTTATTCAGGCAACTGATTCACATACATGCATGGGAGGAGCATCTAATGCGTTAACGTATGGTGTCGGGGCAACCGAATATGCAAGTCTAATATATTCTGGATTTACGTTTGTAAAAGTGCCTGAATCAATTCGTTTTGAATTAATTGGTTCATTAAATGAAGGATGTACTGCTAAAGATGTCATTCTACATATTTTAGCGGACCATGCAAGAAAAGAATTAACTCTAAACCGTTCAATGGAATTTGGAGGTTCTGGTCTCAATTCATTATCTGTTGACGAAAGAGCTACACTTTGCAACATGGCTACTGAATGTAGTGCTAGAACTGGTATTTGTGAACCTGACACCTCTCTTTATGAATGGATGGAAAAGGAGCAAAATCTAGATTTAGAGGCTATGAAAAATAATTCAGTATTTCCCGATAAAGATGCTCAATATGATGGAGGAGTTCATACAATTAATCTTTCTGAAATTAAACCAATGGTTGCACATCCAGGAAATCCAAACAAAGGTATACCATCTGATCCAACTAATGGAGCAAATATCTCAGAGATTGGAGATGTAAAAATTAATATTGCTTATGGGGGTTCTTGTACAGCTGGAAAAGAAGATGATATCTCTTATTATGCTGTAGTATGTAGTGCAGCAGAAAAAGCAGGATTAACTGTAAAAGACGATGTGGAGTTTTATCTTCAATACGGCAGTAAACAAGTGAAAGAGACCGCTATAAAAAATGGCTGGCATGATTTATTTGAAAGAGTTGGCGTTAAGTTAATTGATCCGGGTTGTGGTGCTTGTATTGGTGCAGGACCTGGTGTTTCTATTACGCCAGATCAAGTTACTGTTTCAGCTATTAATCGTAATTTTCAAGGCCGTTCGGGACCAGGAAAATTATACTTAGCAAGCCCTTTAACTGTAGCAACAAGTGCATTCTTTGGAAAAATAATGTCATACAATCCGGAATTATTTAATTGATAGATAATAGTATGCAAATACAATTTTTAAGTTAAATTCTTATTAGCCGTGAGGATACGCATCTTCTCTAAGGTAGTTGGCCCTAAGTCATTAGGACATAGGAGGACCAAAATCCAGAGTTGGTAAAATGAGTATTGCAGAAAAAATGGCTTCAAATCAAAAACAAATTGCTATATCAGAATTTTTTGAAAAGAATAAACATTTCTTAGGGTTTGATACCCTAAACAGAGCTATAATTACAGCAGTTAAAGAAGCCGTTGATAATTCACTTGATGCTTGTGAAGAAGCAAGAATATTACCCGATATTTCAATTGAAATCCAAAGAGTGCCAAATAAAAAAGACAACTTGATTTTAATTGCCAAAGATAACGGTCCTGGAATACCTCAAAAATCAATTGAAAATGTATTTGGAAAATTACTTTAAGGAAGTAGATTTCATGCAATTAGACAATCTAGAGGTCAACAAGGTATTGGTATTACGGGAGTTGTTATGTATTCTCAATTAACAACAGGAAAACAAACTTATGTTAAATCTAAAATTGCTTCTGAAAATACTGCAATTGAAGTAAATCTAGGGATAGATACAAGAAAAAATAAAGCAGTAAAATATCGTCAGGAACGAGTTATTTGGACAGAAGATGATGAAATTATTAAGCATGGGCTTATGATAAAAACAGAAATGAAGGCTAAATTTCAAAGGGGTAATCAATCAATAGGGCAATATCTAAAAATGACATCAATAGTTAATCCACATGCAAATATTAGATTCAAATATATTAATTCTGAAGGTGAAACAGAAATTGATGAATTTTGGAAGCGTGCTACTCGTAACTTACCTAAACCTGTTAACTCAATCAAACCCCACCCTCATGGAATTCACCTTGGCCAACTTCAACGCATGTTAAAAGAATCTGAGGAGAGGAAACTTACATCTTTTTTAAGGCAAAATTTCAGTGGGGTTTCTTCACGTGCTGCAAAAGAAGTGTGCACTAAAGCCGGGCTTTCTGACGGCGCTAAACCGAAATTATTGAAGGCTGAACAAATAAACAGTTTACTTGATGCTTGTACAAATGTTAAATTTTTACCTCCTCCAACAAATTGTTTATCTCCAATTGAAGATTTATTAATTAAAAAGGGGCTTTCAAAAACTATTGATTCAAAATTTGTTACTACATTAACTAGAAGTCCTCGAGTAACTTCTGGAAATCCTTACCAAATAGAGGTAGGATTGATTTTTGGAGGCAGTATTCCTTCTGATCAACAAGTACAATTGCTGAGGTTTGCAAATCGGGTTCCTTTAATGTACCAACAAGGTGGTTGTTTACTAACTCAAGCGATTTCATCTGTGGATTGGAGACAATATGGATTAGAACAATCGGGAGGAAAAGGCATACCAAAAGGCCCTGCAACAATCCTAGTTCATCTTGCTAGTACAAATGTACAATTTACAAGCGAAGCAAAAGAAGCTGTTGCTTCTAATGAAGATGTGCTACAAGAAATTAGAAAATCGTTATTAGAATTAGGTAGAAATTTACGTAGGCATATGAAAAAGAAGAAGAAAATGGCCAAGGCTCAAGAAAAATTTGACTTAATTAATGATATACTTCCAGCAATTGCTGAAAAAGCATCTTCATTGCTAAATAAGCCAATTCCGGAACTTTCAAGAACTATCTCAAAAATTATGAATGCTGTAATTTTTGAGCAAAGTACTGTGTGGGATAAAGAAACAAAAACAACAAAAGTTAGCGGTATTTTATACAATTATACAGCGCGACCAAGATCATATACAATTCTAATGAATTGGCCAGAAAAACAAGGAGCAGTCATGATAGATAACCAAAGAGGCGGTAGAAAAGAAACTACTGGTTTATGGGCATGGAAAATTGAAACGTTACAGCCTGGTGAAAATGCAATTATTGAATTTGGTTTAGATAATTTAGAAAAAGGAGATTGGACTGAAACCGAAGTATTCTATCGAGGTTCAGCAGAAATTATTGGTGCAAGTAAACTTGATGAAAAAATATTAGAAGAAATGAAAAGACAAAATTCTGAAGATCTTGATGAAGATTTAGGTATTGAAAATGAGGTTGATGAAACAATTAGTAATGTTGCATCGAGAGCCGAAGTATCTAATATTAACCTCACCGAGGTTCAAAAAGAAAGTTTTCAAACAAAATTATTTGAGGAGGAGGATGAATAATGGGTAGAAGAAGAGAAGATGGAGAAACAAAAGAGGCTTTACATCACATTGTTAATGAGATGTATACAAAATTAGAGAAAGGCGAAACTCCTACAATGACTTTGCCAGTTAGAACCAAATTAAATATTGATTTTGATAAAAAATTGGGGGTATATAAATATGGTAAAAAGAAATCTACAAGAGATGCTTCTAGTCTTGGAAGTGCGAAGAATCTTCTACGGGCACTACATATGGTTGAGTTTATTGATGAAATGATTGAAAATGGCAAATCATCAACATTAAGAGAAATGTACTATATTTCTGAAGGTTGGGGACACGGAAAATTTTCAACTCAAAATGAATCAAATAATTTAGCAGAGGATTTAGAAATAATTACATCATCAATGAGAGAAGATTTTAGATTAAGACCAGAAGAAGATGGATCAAGAATTATCGGAAATTTAACAATTAATGAATTAAATAGAAGAGGAGAATGGATGAAAATTAATGCAAGAGATGATGTTGGTGATTCGGGATATGGTGTTCCATATAATGTAGAAGAAGAAAAAATACAACTATTAGACCACGATATTGATTTTATAATGGCAATAGAAACTGGAGGTATGTTTGATAGATTAATTGAAAATGGATTTGATGAAGAATTCCGTTGTGGATTAGTACATTTAAAGGGACAACCTGCAAGATCAACTAGAAGGATTTTAAAACGGATGAATGAAGAATGGAATCTGCCAGTAGTAGTATTTGCTGACGGTGATCCTTGGTCATTTAGAATATTTGGATCAATTGCTTACGGGGCTATAAAAACGGCACATATCTCAGAATATTTGGCCACTCCAAGTGCTACATATCTAGGAGTTACTGCAGATGATATTATTGCATACGATTTACCGTCAGATGATTTGACAAGTAAAGATGTGGAAGCTTTAAAATCGGAATTAAGTGACCCTAGATTTGCAGACGGTTATTGGCAAGAGCAGATTAATACAATGCTAAAACTTGGGAAGAAGGCTGAACAACAATCTTTAGCAAAATACGGTTTAGATTTCGTAACTGATACATATTTGCCTGAAAAATTGGCTGAATTAGGATTGGCTTGATAAAAAAACATAACTTGGGTAAGTATGGCCGATATGTCAGAGCAACCATCAACTTGGTCGTATAAGACCACTAAAATATTAGTTATCTGTTTTGTTCTTTTTACAGTTATTCCAATTATTGGTTTTTCTACTGAGACTAACGATTTTGAAACCTTAACAAATCCAGAAAAAAGTCATCCCTCACATATGATGGAATTAGAGAATAATGAATCTGGTTCTATAACTCTATTTCCTGAACATATTTACACAATCTATGCAAAATCTGGTACAAATTCAATCAATAAAAATAGTATCTTAGTAATTGGTGAAGATGGAAATGAAATAAAACCAAACGGCACCCCAATATTTGTATCATTGTTTTCTGAAGATGGTGAAACATACGACGCCGTTTCAACGTGGGAATTAGTTGAAGAAATTAATGTTGAAATTCAAAATTCTATGGGTCAAAAAATATGGTTAGTAAATGAAAGTAAAATTGTTGATTCTATGTTAGAAAATGATATGCTCATCGGATCGGTATTAAGTTGTTTAACATCATTATGTCTAGTTCCAGTCATTATTATCTGGTTTATAATAAATAGACCAAATCCAAAAGCAATGAATATTAAATTTGTTAGAGAAGATGAAGAAAATTCAATACATGCTGATTTAAATCAGCTTCAAAATAGAATTCCAAATAGTGATGAATTATATCGTGCAATTCATGGTAATGAAAAAATGAAAAATGAATTGAAAGAAGAAATCCAAAAAGAAATGGAAAAAGATTCTATTCCTGCTCCATTTGTAGATAGGCCAGATGGGGTCACCATTAAAAAAGAAAATATCATTGTCAGAGAAAGTAATGATTTTAGTACAAAAACAGAACCTGATGAGAAAAATAATGACCGTTGGAAAGAATGGGATGGGTAAAATTCATTCGTGTGGTTTTTAACCTACCACCTTCTAGGTAACTTCGGGTTTACTAGTGAATGACGTAGATGAGATGTTGTCTTTATTAGAAAATAAAGCCAGAAGAGAAATTCTTCAACGCCTTGTTACAGAGCCACATTATGCATATCAATTGGCAGAACAAATTGGTGTTTCACAACAAGCGATTACTAAACATCTAACATTATTAGAAAAAGCCGGCATGGTGCAATCTGAAAAAATACCAAGCTCAAAGGGGCCTGCAAAAAGAATTTATTCTGTTCAAAAATCGTTTAGCATTAGAATAGATTTGGGGCCAGATTTATTTAAATTAGAAAAAAGACAATTGCCAAAAGGTGGACCAATGAGGCTTAGTAATCGATTACCAAGTAATTCTAAAAGTATTGCAGAAAACCTTTCGGGAAGGAAAAGAATTGGTATTGATGAAGCAATTTTTCTTTTGAGTGATCTTGAAGAATCATTAGATAAATTAGATAATCAACGAGATGCTTTAATTGCATTACATCAGCATATAAAAAATAAAGCATCACCATCCATAGAAAATGATTATGAAAATTATGAAGAACGCCAATTAGTTCATTCTGTATTTAAAAATCCAAGAGAAAAAATAGATATTGAGCAATTAGCATATGAATTACAAATGCCTCAAAATAATGCAAGAGAGCTAGCAGATCTCTTTTATGAAAAACTTACAAGAAGCATGGCTAAAAGAAGTGGCAATATAATTGCAGCACCCAAGAATACCTCACTCCCTTGGTGGGCTACACTTCGGGAAGATAATGAAAAATAATTAAATACGGTTATTCTTCTTCTTCTATTTTTTTGACATTAATTGCATTTGGTCCTTTTGGACCGTCTCCTACCTCAAATTCAACAGAATCTCCATCTTTGATGAATCCATCTACTTGAGATGTATGTACAAATAAATCTGAACCTTCTTCTTGTTCAATAAATCCGTATCCTTTCTTTCTGTTAAACCACTTTACCACTCCGCGTGCCATATTTAACCACGGGTCAAACAAAGTACTTGATTATATCCTATTACAATTACTTCTAAATTAGTTTTTTATCTATTTGCAAATCATACACTAATTTAAAAAAAATCTGAAAGAGATAATTGTTTAGATTTATCATTATTAAATAATGAATCCGTACTTGATACAAGCCATTCCACATTTTGTTTTGTATAATGGTCTACTCCATAAGTTTCAATTACGTGTTTAGTAATTTCAATATATTTTCTAACTGCTCCCTGTGATACTGTTAATGCAAGGCCGCCTCCACAAAGTTGTTGCTGATCTTTGATATTTCCGAACCCTTGGCCCTCTAATGTAACTTTAGAAATACATTTTCCAGCTAAGGGCATACGCCTATATGAATGGCCACATTTAGTACATCGAACTTTCTGACGCGTAAACGCAAGAAGATTACCCCTTAAATCGGGTAAAAAATGAGACCTTACAACAGTTGAAGCTACACGACTTACATCAACTGATCTTAATCGATGACCTAATGCTAATTGACCATTCATTTTATCTTTCATTGTTTCTAAGGTCTTATATGAAGAAAGTTCTGGACCAATAGAAATATCTTCAGTTCCATGCGTAAATCCTAAACCACGAAGGGCAACAAATTGCCCTTCTTTCAAACGTGAAGTAATTGTTCCCATTATGTCCTCGATTTCTTTGGGGTGTTGCATTTTATTTGCGGCTTCATAAAATTCTGCTGAGTAATTCCATGCAGCATCGACATTCAATGCTTCTTTATCAATTTCAAAAGGATTTAATCTTGTTGTTAAAACTAAAGGGGCATCCATTAAACCCCCCCTCCTATTTGGCAATAGTTGTCTTGAAAAATTAAGTAAACCATCCATTAACAACATAATACAATCTTCATCTCCATCGCAATTTCTTCTTTTCGCTGCGTGAAACAACGGGTGTGCATAACCTCCAGAAGTTTCGGACCACCCGATAATTCTCCCTAACACCCCTCCACTAGTATGTGGAGCTAATCCAATGATTAACTGACCTACCAAATCCTCTAAATTATTAATATTGTAAAATTTATCAGAACCATAATAACGCTCCAATAAATCATCAATAAAATTAGCAACTCTATTTAAAAATTCAATACAATTTTTACTAACAACAAAATCTTGAGGGAATAATTCAATTATTTGATTGTTTGAATTTAAAGGCATACCTTGTATATCATGAGTATATCCTAATTTTACTAATTTCTCAAAAGAAGTATTAATTTCTAAAGGGGTAAAATGAGTTAATGGAACATCACTCATATCATATCTTATTGTTCCATCCCTGAATACTGGAAGATTATATTTCGCTCTTAAAATACCTTTTTCTAACGCCTCTGGAATTTTACTTTTTGTACTCAATTCTTTCATACCTTTAATTTTAGAAGGTAGTCTTTCTAGGCCCAAATGTATTCTTGCATTTTCTAAATCTCTTTTCAAATGTATTGTTTTAACGGAGATATTACGCCTATTTGTAAATTTATTAGATATTTTTTCAGATTCCAGTTGTATCGTATTGCCTCCACAAATTTTACCGCTTGAATCTGTTTTTGTGCATTTTATATAGGGCGAAGATTCTCCACAAATTTTACATTTTCTTGAGCCTAAAGTGAGTCTGACATATTCTTGAGAGGCTGCAACACCCATTAATTTCTGAGGACCCCCATTGGTTCCTAAAGGAAATATTGCATGTGCGGCTGGTTTCATTTCTCTTGGTGCTGCTTTTTCGGGGCGCCCCATTCTACATCCAATTCTAGTCCCTGCCCCATCTTCAATTCTTAATTGACTACATTTCTTAACTAACCATAATGAATTGAGGGATTCATGTTCTTCAATTAAAACTTCAGCCTTTGATAATTTATCATAATCTTTTGGACCGGAATCTTTAATTTCAAGCATTGCTTTCTTCCCAATTTCAACTGTTTCGGATATACCCATACCTTGCTGCCTAGCCTCTGTTTCGGCCTTGATTTTTACAATTCTTTTCTTTTCATTTAATTCACTCAAACGTAATTCTTCGTTAGAAACTAATTCATATGCAATCTTTAAACGCCTAATTCGTTCTATACAATGTTCATTAACATCCAATATTTTTCTTGGTTTGTTAAATTCATGAAGTTCTTCTGTTGAATAACCTAAACCATCTAACAATGCTTCCCAACCATTTATTGCCAAAATATCATCTTCTTCATGTAAATGTTCAATACCAAGAACCATTAAACTAGATTTAATAATACCATGAATAATACGATGGTTGTCTTCTAAAATTTCTTTGCCATTAATGCACTCATCAATTTTATGTGGATCTCCGGGAATTATAGTAACAGAAAGGTCACAACCCGCCGCCGGGAGATTATCTTTATTCCAATTTTTAGATGCTCCTTTAAATCTTAAAAATAGTTTTCCTGATTCATTTTTTTCGATTATTGCATCTTTTAATAAATTATCAAGTGAGGAGATCCATTCAAGTGGCAAATCTTTCCACCATAGATTAAATGGCGGGCATAATGATGTCTTGAATTGTTTTGAAATTTCAACTGTTTGTTTCCAATTCGGTTTCATTGAACGAAGTTTACTCGCCCATATTCTTCCCAAAGCAGAAAACAATGTTGGCAGCCCTTCAGGTAATTCTGTTCGAGAAATATTCATAATATTAGAAAATACAGTTAATTTCATTTCTGTATTTACATTTTTAATTAACTCTGATGCCCACTGATCCATTCCATATCCCGCTGGAACCAATGATTTGTTATTTTCTAAGAATTCCCCATATCCAAGTAATATCTCTCCCGCGTCCCATATTGATAAAATATCATTTTTTACTTCTTGCCATTCTAATTCTGTATCTATTCTACTAAATTTTCCGTCATTTAATAATAACCAGGGCCCTTCTATTTCATCACAAGGAGTTATTGCCGTTGCTTTTCCGGGCCTCTCTATTTTCATTTGTGTTCCAATTGTTAAAAAGTCGTCTAAAGCATACATACTAACTGGATTTATTGCCCCTGCTGCTAAACCAGAATTCCTACTACGACCATATCTTAATCTAAAACCTCCCGGAGTTGAGGGATCTCCCAACACAGGTCTTCCTGCAATAATATCTTTCATGTATTTCCAAATTTTCTCTACTTTCTGAGATTTTAATTTTGGTTTAGTTTCATATATTTTTTCAGCGAGTTCCAAAATATCTTTTTCCTTATCTAATTTAAAACCCCAAGCATTTTTATTAGAATTCCAAATACCTCCTATTTTTTTAGCTTTTTCAATAAAAGTTTCATTAAGATTACTGCTCAACCATATTTTACCATCATCCAGCCAATAAGATACTTCTCCAGAACCAGAGGACCTATTCGCAAATTCTGTTATGAAATCCCATCCAGTAACTCCTAATCTCTCAGTATGTTTACGTAATTTAGGGGCTTTAAGACATAATCCCTCACCGATTACCAATAATACCCCCCCTCGTACTCTTGAATCATCAATATTACGAACTCTAGCATATCCAGCACATTCTACTCTTTCTGTAGATTCACCATTAATCATAACAGGGCAGGCTCTGACAATACGATCTATTTCATCAGGTGTTGGCTTATATTGCAAACCTATTCTATATAATCCAAATTCTTCCTTAACCCTTTCAACTTCTGGAGTTGTAGGCACATAGCGACCTATCTCTAACTCTCTACGTATCATATCTGCAATCAATACAGCCAATGCTTGACCTGTACCCCCTGCAGCTCTAATTGGCCCAGTGAAATAAATACTAAGAAATTCGCTACCATCAATATTATTCAAGATTCTAGATCTGGCTATCCCCTCAAGTGGGGCAACTAATACTGCCTCTGTTAAAATTGCCAAACCAACTCTCAAAGCAACGTCTGCACAAGTTTCTCTATCTTTTTCTAATTTTAATAACGTTTGAGCAACGTATATCGACATTTTTATCGCCGTTGTTTCTCGATCTTTATTTGTCTCTTCAAGTGTTTTTCTTATTTTGTCGGCAATTTCTAAGCCATCTAAATAATCAATCAATAATTTTTCAGTTCTCCCTGCTAAATCTTCTGCTCGAGGTATTTCAATTTCTGAAGAAAAATCCAACCCTTTCTTACGCTCTCTTGTGGCAATATCGTAACATTCTTGGGTTGCTTGAAACAATTTTTGTTCATATTTTTCCATCTGTCTTCGCAGACGTGATGTTGCCCCAGAATTTTCACTCACGACCTTGCTTGAAATCGATACCTTATGAGGAATACTATTTACGGACAATATTTAACGACAAGTTCCATCTCCCTATGCACATCAATATGGACGTAAATCAGAAAATTCGTAATCATCAAAGTTGGCCAAAATTAGTTGAAATGGTTAAACAGTTATCGTATCTTAAAGGAAAAGATGATGAATTCACATTAGCCAGTGGGCGTAAAAGTAGCCATTTTTTTGATATGAAGCCCCTTATGATGGATCCTAAAGGTTCTATACTATTGGCTGAATTAATAGAAGTTTATCTAGATGAATTAGAACCTGATTTTGTAGGTGGGCTAGAACTAGGTGCTGTGCCATTGACCGCTATTGTAATTACAGGAAATGCAAGTTCGAAAAAGGGTTCAAAAAGAAAGGGGTTCATGGTTAGAAAGGAGCCTAAAGGAAGAGGTGGAAGAAAAACTTCTAACCCTCCAGGAATAGAAGGCTCATCTTTAACAAATGGGGGAAAAATAGTGGTGTTAGAAGATGTTACTACCACTGGNGGTTCTGCAATAAATGCAGTAAATATGATTAAATCNAATACNAATTGTGAAATTTTAGGNGTTTTAACAATTTTAGATAGAGAAGAAGGNGGAGAGCAAGCATTTAATAATGCAGGCATTCCATTTGAAGCGTTACTCAAACTTTCAGACATTGCAGGATGATTTTATGGAAGAAGCGGGGCCTGATTCGCACGTAATTGGCGATTTGAAAAAATTGTCAACTCCTTGGAAAATAGCCTTAGAAAGGGCAAATAGACTCAAAAATATAGATTTAGGGGACGGGTTTATTTTAGACTTGGCTTGTGGATCTGGAATACAATTAGCTGCATATTCCTTTCAATTAAATAAACCATGCATTGGCATAGAAATTAATCCTGAAAGGGCTGAAATTGCCAAAAAGAGTTTGAATTTAATTTTGAATAATGATTCTGCAAAACATTCTAAAATTATTATCGGAAATAGTTTAAAAAAAGAAGAAATAAAATTAGATAATGATATTCGTTTTTCATTAATACATCTTGATCCCGCAAGACCGACTGACATCCAATCACACACTATTTCTGAAATGCAACCACCTCCTATTGAAACACTTAATCTGTGGAAAAATTTGTTAATAGAAAAGGGTGGGATAATTCTTGATTTGTCTCCAAGATTATCAATAACCCAATGTAAAAATCTTCAAAATGAATTGGCAGAAATTTTACCAAATTATGAACAAACGTGGGAATGGTCTTCCCAAGGAAGAGGTAGAGTAGATCGGTTAAGTGTTTGGCTAGGGAATGTTGCATCAAAAAATAATGCCTCAAGATACGTTCGTAATCATCCACAAAATATTGAAAAAAGTATTATTGTAGAAGCAAACAAATTACCATGGGATTACATTGATTTAAAATTAGGTGATATTGAGGTAAATATTGGAGATTACATTTCAATAATTGACCCTGCATTAATTTCTAGTGGTTTAGAAGATTTTTGGCTAAAATCTCAGAAATTTGAAGGCGCATGGATTCGTAAAAATGGCCGTAGACCATTATTTGTTCATTCTCAAAAAATAAATCATTCAAGAAAGAGCGGGGATTTGATTTTTGAATCTGGAATTATTAGAGCAATAATTAAACACGACATAAATGATGGCGTAGATCCTTTAATTAAAATTGGCAATAAATTGGAAATGAAAAAATTGACATTGCGACTAAAAATAGCACCTGATTTACAACCAAAATTACAATCTAAATTAGATAAAAATTTAATCGATTGGGGAGATATAGGATTTGTAATAAAACTGCCAGATGATAGGCTTGCAGTGTGTGCAAAAATATGATTTTTTAGCCGATTATCTTTAATTCTGAAAATGCCAATGAATCGCGCCCTTCAAATAGGGGTGGGGGGTGGGACGCTTTCGCAAACAAATGGTATGACAGTGCGAGAGTGCAAATGAGGATTAGAAATGGCGAACAAAGTTGATGAAGAACTTAACGATGATTTCTCCTATATTGTACGTCTAAGAAATACTGATTTAGATGGTTTGAAAAGGCTATCTACAGCACTTACCAGCATAAACGGAATTGGTTCCCGTACTTCTACAACAATTTGTCGTCTTTCAGGTTTATCTCCAAATCAATTAACTGGTAATTTAACGTTAGAAGAGCAAGATTTGCTTAAGAAAACTATTGAAGAATATGCTATGAAGGCCCCATTATGGATGTTAAATAGACAATGGGATAAAGAATCTGGTGAAGAATTACATTTGTTCGGGCAAGACCTTGAACTTACTCATAAAGAAGATATTAACAAATTAAGATCAATCAAAACATACAGAGGGATTAGGCATGCAAATCGTCAGAAAGTACGTGGACAACGCGGTCGTTCAAATGGAAGAGGCGGATTAACTCTTGGAGTTAAAAAGAAAAAATAAGGTGAGATAAATGGGACATCCAAAATTTTCTAGGCCAAAATTCGATACTCCAAAACACCCATGGAAAAAGGCAAGGATAGATGAGGAACACGATATTGCTGCCAGACATGGTCTGAAAAATATGAAAGAAATTTGGAAAGCAAGAGCTCAATTAAGAAGAATGAGGCAACAAGCGATGAAATTAATCGGAAGAGTAGATGCTACACATCCACACTGGATAAGAGAAAAAGAGGATTTGTTAAACTCACTAGTTAGAAAAGGAATTCTTTCAGAAGAGGCAATAATTGATGATATTCTTACTTTAGGTGTTGAAGATATTCTTAACAGGAGATTACAAGCTCGTGTATATGCAAAAGGGCTTGCTTCATCAATGAAGCAATCAAGACAATTAGTCACACATGGGCACATAACAATCGATGAACAAAAAATTACAATTCCTTCATATGCAGTTTCTAGAGATGAAGAAGAATTAATTAGTTATCATCCCTCTTCAAAATTAAATGATGAAAATCACGTATTAAGAGAAATTATTGATGGAAGGGCAAGCGAAGCAACATTTGAAGAAAATGATGACGAAGAAGGTGGTGCAGAATGAGTAGAAAGGCCATCGTAAATATTTTTTCATCTTATAACAATGTATTACTTACAGCAACTGATTTAACTGGTGCAGAAACAATAGCAAAATGTAGTGGTGGACAGGTAGTAAAATCCTCAAAAGATTCTGGAGGGCCGTTTGCAGCAACACGAGCAGCAGAAATGTTAGCAGATATGTTAAAAGAAAAAGAATTTACACAACTAATTATTCGTTATAGAGCACCTGGTGGAAATAAATCAACAAGTGCGGGCCCTGGAGCACAAGCAGCAATTAGAGCATTGACTAGAGCGGGAATGACTATTACTAGAATTGAAGATGTCACCCCTATTGCTCATGATGGGACAAAGAAAAAAGGTGGAAGAAGAGGAAGACGTGTATAATGTGGTGAAAATATGAAAGTAAAAATAATCTCACAAAATGAACGCGATATAAAATTATTATTGAGCGAAACAAGTGTATCAAATGTTAATTCAATTAGAAGATCAATAATGACCGATGTGCCAAAAATGGCAATTAGTAAAGTTAGATTTGAAATGGGAGTAAAAGAACCTGACAGTAATGGAGAGAGGTTTGAATCAATAAGTGCAGTTCCTGATGAAGTAATTGCACATAGATTAGCATTAATCCCTATACCAACATATTTTGAAGATTTTGTTTTTCCAGAAGATGACCCTGCAAACCAAGGACTTCCAGAAGATAAATGGGGTTCTCCTGCAAGTCGTATAATTTATCATTGCTCCGTTCAAGGTCCAGGAAAAGAAGATGAGGAGGAATTTAAAATTGTATCTGCAGGTGATTTAAATGTCCTAGGAGATAGTAAATTAGAAATTCCAGAGCATTGCAAAGATATACCAATTACTTTGCTTTCTAAAGGTCAATACATCGAGTTTTATGCTTATGCTAGTCTGGGAAGGGGAAACGAGCATGCAAAATGGGCTCCAGCAGCAGGTGTTGGATATTATAAAAATACTAAAGCTCTATTAAGTGATAAGAAGGCTGCTAAGGAAATTTTCAATCTTAAAATTAAATTAAATGATGGTCAAGTACTAAATGAAAAAATTTTCGGAAAAGATGGAGTAACTGATGTTGATACTGTGGAAGCAATTCGTAAAGCAGTTCTACACAAAGAGAAAAATGTTGGTAGTGTTGGTGAATCAGGAATAGAGTTTGAAGAAATTCCAGGTGAGTTTGTTTTCCATTATGAAACTGATGGATCTCTTTCTCCGATAGACGTATTTAATCGAGCATGTGAAGAATTAAAAGGTAAATTTGATTCAATTAGCGAACAATTAGAAATTGCTTTATCATAAAACTATTTCAAATTCCTAATTAAAGATAGGGATTATAATGCAATCTAATCAATATTCAATCAAAATTGGAGGGCATATTACTCTTTTATTCAGTATTCAATCAAAAAATATTAACATAGACGAACAAGGAAGTCGCGGCGTTGGAATTTGCATCCAAAAAGGTGTTGAAGTAAGTGTAACAGCCAACAAAGGAAATGGAGACATAAAAATAAAGTCAACGGTACAAAATCTCTCTGAAAAATTATATGTTCTAATAATTGAAGAAATGATTAACCACTTTGAAATTATCAAAAAATACAATTGGGAGTTCCAAATAAATTCTGAGCTCCCTTTTAGTCAAGGTTTTGGCTGTTCAGCATCGGGTGCATTAAGTGCAATAATATGTATCTTGAAAATAATTAATGAAGATGAAAATATTTTCCAAGATGCAATTACTATTGCACATCGTGTTGAAAGAAAAATGTCTAGTGGACTTGGTGATGTAACTGGGTTGAGTGCTGGAGGTGTTGAATTAAGAATAGAACCAGGTTTACCTTTTCCACCGAACAATGGAAAGATCATTAATTGGGAATGTGAATTCCCAATGTTGTTATGTTGGGAACAAAATGAAGAAAGACATACATCTGAATATATTGATAATGAAGAATGGAAAAAGAAAATTAGTGAAGCGGGACAGCAATGTATTTCAATTTTAAATAAAAAAGAATGGGATAAAAATATTTGGAGTGACATATTAGAACAATCTAAAATTTTTGGAGAAAGATCTGGAATTTTATTTGACTCTAGTAGAAAAGAAATATTGGGGAAAATTGAAAATATTTTGAAAGAGTTGGATATTAATTCTTTTTGGGAAGTAAGATTATGCATGCTTGGTTCAAGCGCAGTAATTTTGCCAAAAAGTTTAGAACAATATAATGAAACTGATTTAGAAAAAATATTACAAATGCTAGAAAAAAGGAATTTAAATGGATGTATTACAAAAACAAATTTAAATCCAATTATAATTTAATTATGACTTGTAAATTTTTCTAGATTTAATTGAGATGCATCAAGTAAAATCACCCCGGGGATTCTTAAATTAGATGAAAAACCGTGTCGAAAAACTATAGCCCCTTGTCCCCATTCCTCAATATAACGATTCATTTGTTTAATCGTCTTTTTCCTTTGAAATTTTAAATCGGCACCATAAAAATGCTTTGCATCAACCCATGCAATTGATTGCCCATTAACTATTACTTTATCTAACAATAATAAATCGGGCGTTCTAATTGGTCTACCCTGTTCTTTAGTTTGTTCTGCAACCATTTCTGGTTGTCTTCTGATTCTTACTCCTTTAGATTCAAAATGTTCACATAATGCTTCTTCAAATAAATCTGCTCTTTTAGCATTTTCAGATTGATCAAAATTGGAGACTCTGTCTGCTCCCTCCGCTTTAATGAATTCTTCTTGATCCCTTTTGTTCAATTTTTTTTCAGGGGCTTTTAATGACTCTTTAATCTTTATTTTAGACCACCCACGTTCTTTTAAAATACTTCTAAAAACATTCATCGGGGGATAATCAAAACGTTTAGCTAAATCTACAACAGAGGTCCCTTCATCATACAATTTACGTAACTTCCCTGCATTCCTCTGTAATTTATGAAAAGAATAAATCGATTTTTCTTGAAGAAGAGCGGAACGTAAAGATAACGCTTGATCAAGATTCATTTCTAAATCTTTAACAAAATTTGCAATTTCATCCATCCTCTTGTCTTCTAACCAGCCAAACTCCCCTCTTCTTACAACAAAATTCCCTACTTTTTCTTCAATATTTTTAGGAACTGGCTTCACTTTCCAATCTATTTTAATTGTATTTGGAATCCATTCCCCCTCAGGGAAAGCCATGGGCTTTTTAATTTGAGAAAACCGTTCTTCTGCTCTTGCTTTGGCTTCTCTAACAAAATCCTTATTGCTTTTATTAAGCCTTGAGTGATTCTTTTTATTGGAGCCATGGCGTTTGTCCTTGTTCACAGCCAGCCCTAGAGCAAGTAGCCTATGAACTCACGGCCTTTCGGAGGCTTAATGCAGAGTGAAAGAATATTGCATATTGATGTTTTAAAGAGCATCGCAATATTGTTTATGATTGAAGTTCATGCCTCTGCCCAATTTGCCCCTTCAGAAATCCCTAAGGATTCAATATTAGCAATAATTGTTGCTTGTATTGGGGGATTAGCGGCTCCTTTGTTTATTATGTTGAGTGGATGGGGAACACAGCATAGTCTAATTTTAAAAAGACAAAATCTTGAGTTTGAAAAATCTATTTTTCAATGGGCAATAATTAGATTTTTATTTTTATTGGTATGTCAATTAATTGTCAATATGATTGCAAATCATGTTTTTAATTGGTATACTCCTGGAATTTTAAGCCTGCTTGCGATATGTACTTTAATCAGTATTCCATTAACAAAATTATCAATAAAATTAAAATTAATTCTATTTTCAATTTTATGTCTTACTCCATTAATAAATTACCACCTTTTTGAAATGGAAGGTAATTGGAGCTTTCTAATAAATGCGAATTCTCCAATTGAATGGATAAATAGAATCTTATTTAATGGAACATATCCAATATTCCCTTGGGCTTCATTTTTCATTTTGGGAAGTATTTTGAGAGATTGTAATAATTCGTTAAAAATTAAAATGTGTAGTTTTGGAATTATTCTTTCGATTTCATTTATAATTTTTTCAATACTGAATAACATCGAGTGGGCTTCAACTCAAAATGACTCTTTGTTAACATTCTTCCCTGCTAGTACTGCATTCATAATCACAGCAAATACAACAATATTATTATTTTTCATAATCTCTGAAAAATATGAAATCAAATTAAAAAACATTACATTTACAAATAGTTTTACAAAAATTGGGCAGCTTTCATTAACAATTTATTTATTGCACTTTATCCCATTAAGAATTTTTCATGAATTTAATTTAAATGAATGGAACTTGTCTGAAGCTGTCATAATCACTTTAATATTTACATTTATTTGGTGGCCATTAAGTGTAATTCACAATAAATGGTTAAACAAATATAGTTTTGAAACTCTGTTAAAATACATTTTAGCCAAAAAGAATATACCAAGTACCTCTGTGAGAGAGTCATGACTAATTTATCAGAAGGGAATAATATTCCTTTAAGATTGCAAAATAGAGCAAAAACAAATGGAAATGACATTGCACTCCATTGGAAAGAAGGTGACTCTTGGAATTCGAGAACTTGGGCAGAACATTATGAAAATGTATGCAAATTTGGTGGTGCTCTTTTAAATCTAGGTTTTGAAGTGGGAGATTCTGTTTCTATATCTGGAAACAATAGCAAAGAATGGATTACTGCTTGTTTAGGCTCAATGTATATTAGAGCACTTCCTGCAGGTATTTATCAAACCTCAACACAAGAACAATTTCAATACGTTGCGAACCATATGGAAGCAAAAGTATTAGTTCTTGAAAATAAAGTTCAATGGGATAAATTTAGTGCAGAAAGAGATAATTTACCATCTGTAAAAAAGGTAGTGATGATAGACGATATTGATGAAATTAATGACGATATTGCGGTTTCATTTGAAGACTTTTTAGAATCAGGGAAATCACATATCGATGATGCAAATGAAAGAATGACACAAATTAAACCAGATGATTTAGCATTATTAATTTACACATCAGGGACTACTGGTCCGCCAAAGGGTGTTATGTTAACTCATCATAATCTTGCATGGACAGTTGAAGGTGCTTCGGAAGTTGTTGGAGGTCTAGGTCCAGAAGATAGACATGTAGCATATCTTCCATTATCACACATAGCAGAACAAATGTTTTGTATTCATGGTTCTGTTTCATTTGGATTCTCAGTTTGGGTCTGTGGTGCATTTGATCAAATTAAAGAGCATTTGTTAGAAGCAAGACCTACTCTTTTCTTAGCAGTACCTAGAGTTTGGGAGAAATTCAAGGCCGCATTAGAAGCAAGATTAAGTGAGGCATCTGGAATTAAAGCAAAGATTGTCAATTGGTCAAGGAAACAAGGACTAAGGGGCGGATACAAAATGATAGATACTGGAAAAGGTGGCTTGAGGTGGAAAATTGCAAATAAATTATTCTTTAGCAAATTACAAGATGGGCTTGGACTTGATAAATTAAAATTTGCAGTGACTGCAGCAGCTCCAATTGGAAAAGATGTTTTAGAATTCTTTTTATCTTGTGGAATAATTATCCACGAAGTATACGGGCTTTCAGAGTCCTCTGGTCCACTTACATTTAACAGTTCAAAACCAGGTCAAAGAAAATTAAGTACTGTTGGACAAGCATTCCCGGGCGTTGAAGTAAAAATTGCAGAAGACGGTGAAATTCTTGGAAAAGGAGGAAATATTTTCCAAGGTTATTACAAAAATGAAGAGGCGACCAATGAAACACTTGTAGATGGCTGGCTTCATACAGGAGACATTGGAGAAATTGATGAAAGAGGTTTCCTAAAAATTACAGATCGTAAAAAGGATTTAATTATTACAGCAGGAGGTAAAAATGTATCTCCATCGAATATTGAAAAATTAATGAAGTCAATTAAGGGTGTTTCTCAATTTGTTGTAATTGGGGATAAAAGAAAAATGCTAACTGGATTAGTTACACTAGACCCTGAAGGAGCTGTAGCTATGGCTAAAGAAAATAATTGGCCTACAGAGATTCCTGCTCTTGCGGAATCAGAAGGTATGAATTCTTACATTAATTCAGAAGTTGAACGGCTTAACAAAGAACTAGCTAAATTTGAAACAATAAAAAGATTCAAAATTCTTCATGAAGACTTTGATGTAGAACATGGAACTCTTACACCATCAATGAAAATTAAACGTAAACCAATAAATGAAAGGTATGCAACACAAATTGAATCATTATATGAAAATTAGGAATGAGATAAGTGATTCGAATGTATGTTTATGCTATCACAGGTGCTCTCTGTTTTGCATATGGGGTTTTTTGTATGGTTAAAGGGGGTAGTCATGTTAAAAATGTAGGATGGAGAACAAAAGAAGAATACCCCAAATCATATTATTTTACAGTGATTTTTATGATTTTGTTAGGAGTCTCTATGATCGTTTCTGGTTTTATTCTAAAAAGGTAATTTTTAGATTATATTTTAATTGGTGAATTTACCTATGGATCTAAATTATAAAAAAATAATATTTACTTTGTTCCTCTTAATTGGAATAATATTTGCAATAATCAATCGTGAATTGTTTAATAATGAAAATGTTACAAATTATTTAGATGGCTTTGGAATTGTTGCACCATTAATTTTTATTTTAATTTATATGATAGCAACCATTCTTTTTTTACCTGGTTTAATCTTAACGATGCTTGCAGGTGTTTTGTTTGGCCCTATTTTTGGGACAATTTACTCAATAATTGGAGCAACAATTGGTGCAACTTTAGCATTCTTAATTGCAAGATATCTTGCTATTGAGAAAATTGAAAAAATGATCGAAGGGAAAAAATTAGATTACATAAAAAGAAGTGTTGAAGACGAAGGTTGGAGGTTTGTTGCATATACCAGATTAGTTCCTCTTTTCCCGTTTAATTTGTTAAATTATTCATATGGAATAACTAATATAAAATTAAAGGATTATATTTGGGCTAGTTTTATTTTCATGTTACCTGGAACATTTGCATATGTATATTTGGGGTTTGCGGGAACTGAAATTCTAAATAATGAAGGAAATTTAATTCGGACTGTTTTAATATTAATTGCAATTTTTGCAACTATAATTTATATTCCATACTACCTAAAAAAGGTTTCAAAAATAGCGAATAAGAAATGAAAAATAACTTGAACTAGCGGAATATTACTCCTGGTTCTAAAGGAAAAGCAAATTTGGATTTGCCGCCCTCATCTTCATCTTCTCCAGCCATCAATACTTGTACTATTTGTAACCCTAATTGATCAGAAATAAATTCCGCTGATTTTTGTAAAATCGAATTTTCATCTAAATTTAAAATAAGCATTTCTTTTTGAGAAGGGTTCCATTTGAATAATTGTGGAAGCATCTTCTTTTTCCACAAAATACTTGCTTCTGCACGAATTATTTCATCGTTCCAAAAATCTTCTTCTTGGATTTTATTAAAAGCTAAATTAATTTTTTCTCCTGAGGATTGGACTTCTAACCCAATTTTTGCCATTCTATTCTTCCATCTTTGTGATGTTTGTATTATTATCTCGGTAGGTTCTTTTTCCATATGTTTTACGGCCATTTGCCGAACATTCCTTGCTTGTTCAAGAAATCCTTTGAGATATGTTTCTTCTGAAAGAGTTAATTTCTCATCCAGATTTAAAGTATCTTTTATTGGGGAAATTTCATGTCCCGCAAGTAAATTTTCTTTACCCAACTTTTCCCACCATTCTTCAGCTAAATGAGGAGTTGCTATTTGCAGCATAGGCGCCCAAATTTCTAAAAATTTCTTACCTATTTTTGGATTGCAGCCGCCTCTTCGGATATACCAATTCAAATCAGAAATCATATCATAATGTGTTATTTGTACGGCAGAACGTAAATTAACCTCAGCCATTGAATCCTTCCAGTCATTATACCTTTGTTTTGCGCAAACTAAAAGCCAATCATCAATATGATTTTCATTTCCATTCCACTTGAAAATTATTTCTGGAATTTTATATAATTGATTAATTTGTTTCCACGCTGCATGAACCCCTAGATCACTCCATTCCATCTCTGCTTCAGGTTGTGCTGCAAATAATATGAATAATCTCACTGTATCTGCCCCATATTTTTCAACCATTGCTTCAGGAGAAACTGTATTTCCGAGACTTTTAGACATCTTTGCACTCCTTTCTCCAAGTTTAACTCCACAAGTTGGGCAATCTAATCCATAAAATTTAACATTATATGTCACATTACACGGGGCACAATATGGTGCTGGCTTATTTACCATTCCCTGACATAATAATCTTTGGAAAGGCTCATCAATATCATGCATTCCAAGATCCCGTAATGCTTTAGTCCAAAATCTAGCATAAATCAAATGCATTTGTGCATGCTCAATTCCACCACAATAAAAGTCTACATTCATCCAATAATTTGCTATTTCTTTCTCAAATGCTTTTTCAAGATTTTTAGCATCTGTAAATCTTAAAAAATACCATGAAGAATCTACAAAAGTATCCATTGTATCTGTTTCTCTTTTAGCATCTTCACCACATTTCGGGCATTTTACATTGATAAATGAGGCGGAGGTTTCTAAAGGATTTCCTTTTCCAGTAAATTCCACATCATCGGGCAATAATACTGGTAATTGATCTTCAGGAACTGGCACTACCCCACATGATTCACAATGAATTATTGGAATAGGGGTCCCCCAGTACCTTTGTCTACTGATTAACCAAGGTCTTATTTTCCATTGAACCATCCCTTTACCTAATTCTAAAGATTCTAATTTTTTAATGACTAATTCTTTGGCATCATTACCAAAATTTCCATCAAATCCCTGTTCGGTAGAATTAATCATCCAACCTAACCCAGTAAAGGCTCCGGTCAAATTTTCTGATTCTTTGTCTCCTTGATTTTTTACTAAAACCTGTTTAATATTAATTCCATATCTTTTTGCAAATTCAAAATCACGTTGATCATGGGCTGGAACTGCCATTACCGCTCCTGTGCCATACCCATAAAGTACAAAATTACCCGCGTAAATAGGTACCTTTTCTCCACTAATCGGGTTTATTGCATATTTACCTAAAAATACACCTTTTTTATCTTTCAAAATTTTCTCACGATCAAAATCTGACATTCTAATTGCTTCGTCACGTAATTCTTTCCATTCATTTTCATATTCAGTTCCAGAAACTAATTCCTCACAAAGAGGATGTTCGGGTGCAAGTGTGACAAAGGTAACTCCAAAAATTGTATCTGGGCGAGTGGTGAATGCTTCAATAGAGGAATCATGGTCTTCTATCTGGAATTGTATTAATGCTCCTTCTGATCTTCCAAGCCAATCTTGTTGTAATAACTTTACTTTTTCAGGAAAATCAATAATTTCTAAATCATCCAACAAATCTTGTGAATATTCTGTAATTTTCAAAAACCATTGACTCATATCTTTTTGTTTAACTTCTTCAGCACACCTCCAGCAACGACCATTTTTTACTTGCTCGTTCGCAAGAACTGTAGAACAATCATTACACCAATTCACTGGAGCAAAATCTCGATATGCTAATCCTTTTTCTAAGAATTTAAGAAAAAATAATTGATTCCATTTGTAGTAATTTTCGTCATGGCTTTTTACTTGACGATTCCAATCATAAGAGAATCCCATTCTTTTTATTTGTTTGGTGATAGAAGAGATATTTCTTTCAGTAATTTCTCTGGGATGTTTATTTTCCGCTATTGCTGCATTTTCTGCTGGCATTCCAAACGAATCAAAACCCATTGGATAAATCACGTTAAATCCTTGGGCTCTCTTGAATCTAGCTACTGCATCTCCAATAGAATAATTTCTTACATGCCCCATGTGCATTTTTCCAGAGGGATATGGATACATTTCTAAACAATAAAATTTTGATTTATTATTATCCACATCTGAAATGAAAATTCTAGCTTCATTCCATTTATTTTGCCATTTTGGCTCACTAATTCCCGGATGGTAATCGCTAGACTCCATGCATTTCCGAACAAGAACTAGACATCAATCCTTCGGGTAAAATTAGATAATAATATGTATAATTTGAATCTAATTAATTTTTAACAAACTATTAAACAACCATACTAAAACAATTGATTAATAGGGGTAAATATGGACGGCGAGAATATTTTAAAATTAAATCCATCTCCTGAATTAACTGTTCTTCAAACGGAGTTGGGAAGTTGGGACAATCTCAATCATTTATTAATTTGTAATACTACAAGAACTGCAATATTAATTGATCCATTTGATGGCCAATTTTGGTCAAACATAGTAGAAAAAGAGGATATTAAAGCCGTTACTATAGTATTAACACATAGTCATTGGGATCATACAAGAGGTGTAGTTGAATTTCTTAATCTAAATCCAAATACAGAAATTTATGTCCATCAACTTGAAAGTGAAAGAGGGTGGAAAGGCCCTGACACTTATCAGTGGTCACATCCACCATTTACGTTCGTAAGCTTAAATTTTGGAGATTTGAACTTTGAAGTTCATTGTACACCGGGTCATACACCGGGCCATATTACATTAATTGGCCATGGAGTTGTAATTTCTGGTGATTGCTTATTTCTTGGAAGATGTGGAAGGACAGATTTGTATGGTGGAGATATGTATTCTATGTGGGAATCACAAATGCATTTACATTTAAGACTTCAAAAATTACCTGGCAATTGGATTGTACTCCCAGGCCATCGATATCCTCTGAATGATGAAAATAACCCAACATATCTTTCATTGGAATATCTGCTTAAAAATAATCCTGCAATAAAAAAACAATCTTTTGATGAGTTTTCAAAATTGGAGTTTCTTCAATTTGATGATTCTTTATCTGAAAAAGCAAAAAGACAAAAGGCAAGGAGTGAATAATCGTATGAGTAAACTACCAAAAATTAGTGTTTCTGTAGAAGATAGGTTAATTTTACATTTATTTGAGCAAAATCATCAAAAGGACCGGTTTCTTGTTACTTCTTTAGTCACCAGACCTGGAATTGCAGAATCTTGCGCCCTTCATGCACCTAATGTAAGTAGAAGTATGCGTAAATTAGTTTCAGATTCTATTGTTGAAGAACATATGCGCACAGTAAAGGGTGATTCGAGAAGACAGAAAACATGGCAGTTAACAGAAAAAGGAGAAATAATAGCAGAAAACTTATCAAAAGATTTAGGAGAGTTGAAAATTTTAATAAGAAATAAAAAAGGTGAATTATTAGAGGTCTTAGCAAAAAATGTAGCATATAAATTAGAGTCTGAATTATCATTATTACAAATATTAATGCACGCTTTACATGAAGGTGTATTAACATACGGAGACATTAGATTTGGACCAATAAGAAAAAAAGAAAATAAAGACCAAAATACTAATCGCTCAATATTAATGAGTGGTGTGAATTCAACTTATCAAACTCAACCCCCACAAATAAGAAAAATCCATGGAAGAAAAAATGAATCCGAAAAATTAGAATCTTGGTATAATTCTTCATCTTCTTGTATAGTAATTACCGGTATTGCTGGAATTGGAAAATCTACACTTTGTGCAGAATGGCTAACTCAAAAAAATCGTAACTGTATTTGGTATCCTTGTCAACCTTGGGATACTGAATTAGGTGTCACTACAAGCCTACTTCATGCTTTGGGAATTAGAGAAAATAATGATGATTTTAAGTTAATTGAAACATTACCCCTTTCTCCAAGACAGCCATTAGAAATAGATATGTTTAGAAGGAGGTTTATCGAATTCCTTAATGCAAAAAAGATTGAGAATTTATTTGTATTAGATGATGTTCATAATCTTCCAAAATCTTCTATGAAATTCATTGGCGCTTTACTTCAAATTTCTCAAAAAACAAAATTACGTTTAATTCTGATTTCCAGGAAAAATTTAGATTTTTATGATAGAAGGGATGTTCACACACGTAAACATGTGATGGAATTATCGCTGATTGGATTAACTATTGAAGAATTAAATTCGTGGTTAAATAATTTTTCAAAAGATGAAACCCCTTCTGCTGAAGAAATTCACTCAGTAACCGGAGGGCACCCTTTAGCGGTAGAACTATTGGAAATTTATGGTCAAAAAGTTCATGGAGATTGGCTAAGGTTTTTAGATGAAGAAATTCTAAATGTATTGCCTAAATCTGAATATGAATTATTAGCAACACTTGCAAATTCGGAACGACCAATACCTTGGAAAAAGTTAGCATCTATTTCTGAATTTCAAGGAAAACCTCCTGAGCACTTAATTTCTCATGGATTACTAATTGAACTAAATGAAGGTTATTGGTTACACGAAGCACTTCGTGAAAGATTGTTACTTGAAGTAGGAACAGTACAAAAAGAGCGTGAAAAAAGGTTAAATTAACCCATATGTCCATCTAACCAACTATCTAAATTTGGTTTAGATGCCGCACCTGTTCTTTGATCTGCAACTTGTCCTTCATTGAATAAAACCAATGTTGGAATCCCTCGAACACCAAAACGTCCTGGAGTATTTCGATTTTCATCAGTATTTACTTTAGCAATGGTAATATCTCTTTCACTTGCTATTTGTTCTAAAATTGGCGCTACCATCTTACAAGGTCCACACCATGGCGCCCAAAAATCAACAAGAACCCAACCAGTTCCAGTGATTTCGTCAAACGTTGCATCAGATGCATCAACTACTTTGCCCATACACTCTCCAACCTGATTAGAATTAAGAGGATTTGCTACGATTTGAAAAATATAATCTCATTAATCACTATAAGAGGCCCGTTTAACCCCTGCATAGAGCCGAATGATAATTGCACCTAGTATTTTAACTGCAGATTTTTGTGAAATTGGGAAATTAGTTGATGAGTCAATTAATGCAGGAATAAATTGGATCCACCTAGACATCATGGATGGAAATTGGGTAGTAAATAAAACGATAACTTTTGGACCCGCAGTAATTAATTCAATTAGAAAAAGAGTTGGTGATGAAGTAATGCTTGATTGTCATTTAATGATTACCAATGCTGAAGAAACATGGCAACAGTTTGCTAATGCGGGGGTTGA
>NZKH01000054.1 GCA_002692465.1 Methanobacteriota archaeon
GATTCAATAGATGTAGATGGTGATGGACTCATAGATGGTTGTGACCCGTTAGTTGATTCAGATGGTGATTCCATAGCTGATAACTTAGATCAATGCGAAGGTTTTGATGATTCAATAGATGTAGATGGTGATGGACTCATAGATGGTTGTGATGATTTAATCGATAATGACGGAGATGGAGTTAGTAATAGTGAAGATGCATTTCCTAATGATGCAAATGAAACATTAGATTCAGATGGAGATGGTGTTGGAGATAATCAACAACTTGCTGCAGAATTACAAGCAGAAGAGGACGCAAAACAACAAATGATGATTATCAGTGGTGTTGTTTTAGTTATAATTGTAGTAGCAGTTGGAACATTTTTTGTATTAAAGAAAAAAGATGGAAGTGATGAAATGCCTAAACAATCACCAATTATGAATTTCAATAACCCACATATGCAGCAAACCGTTGTTACAGCACCAACGGTTGTTAATCAATGGACAGATCAAGCAGGTTATACTTGGAGAACAATGAGTGATGGTAGTACCTTATGGTGGAATGGTAGAGAGTGGCAAAAAACATAATTGTAAGATTAATTAGTAAAGTTACTTACAGACATATATGCGAAAACAAACTATATTCGTAATTATGATTGTTTTTGTTCACCTTTTTTCTCCGGTTCATGCTGTTAAAAAGCAAACTCCAGAAGTTTCAATTACACTTTCAAAACATGATTGGTTATCCAATGAAACAATCCCAATTTATGTTTATGCTTCTGATTTAGTTTTGGGAGATTTTATTTCTGCAAATTGGCAGTTATATGATGAAACAGGACTTGAATTATTGAATGGTACCTATGAATTTGAAGTAACTTCAGAAATTAAGAATTTTGTTATTATTGTAAAAAACTTCTATAATAATAATAGATTTTATACATTTAATTTAGAATTGATAGATTCTTCAAGTTCGATAATTGGAGACGCAATGGAATATTTTACAGTTTTTAGAAATTCATATTTTAATCAAATTCCAAATTTACTTGTTTTTGGAGATTCTTTAAGTGATATGGGTAATGCTAAGAATTCGATTTTAAATGTACCAGACGTACCACCTTATTGGGAAAATAGATTTTCAAATGGTAAAGTTTGGATAGATTATATTTCCCAACATTATGGTGTTTCTACAAGCATAGGTTCAGGAACTCAACCAGGAGATAACAGAGCATTTGGTGGTTCACAAACAGGTCAAGGTTATTCTTATCTGTTGTTGCCTAATGTTGGTACACAAATTAATAATTATTTGACTGACGTACAAGCAAATATACCATCAGATAATATTGTTTCACTTTGGGCTGGAGGGAATGATTTTCTTTATGGAACTGCTGATTCTGATATAATTGTTACAAATATGGAGTCTCATATACGTCAATTAGTAGGTGCGGGAGCAAATGAATTAATTATCCCAAATTTGCCTCCTTTAGAAAAAACCCCTGAGGGACTAAGTAGAACACAAAATCAACAAAATGAGCTCAGCTCTGAAATTATTTCATATAACTCTAAATTATTAGATTTAATTAATGATTTAGAAAATGAATTTGGAATAAAAATACACCATGTCGATGCATGGACTGCATTTAATGATGTAGTAGATAATAAAGAATCACTAGGATTTACTAATGTTCAAGAAGCGGCATGTTCAGATTCGAGTGGCATTATAATTTCTATATTTTTGCCTATTTGTGATAGTTCATCAACTCTTGTTCCTAATGTTGATGAATATTTGTTTTTTGACAAAGCTCATCCTACAAAAGTGATGCATAAATTTATTTCTCAATATGTAATTGAAACAATTGGTATTCCTGATACTGATGGTGATGGAATTCCAGATATAGATGATTATTGCATTTGGACGGAGGATTTAGCGACAATTGATGAGAATGGTTGTTCTTGGTCACAAAGGGATGATGATAATGATACAGTGAAAAATGATGAGGATTTATGTCCAAATACAAATATAAATTCAGAAGTAGATGAGAATGGTTGTTCTGCCGAGCAAAGAGATTCAGATAATGATGGATTAAATGATTTAATCGATCCATGCCCTTTTAGTGATAATTTATTCGATCATGATAGTGATGGTTGTTCTAATAATGAAGATCCTGATGATGATAATGACACAATATTAGATGTTGATGATAATTGCCCATTAGGTTTTATTGGCATCCATTCAAATGATTTGGATAATGACGGTTGTCATGATGATGAAGATGAAGATCTTGATGGCGATGGAGTTGATGATGAAATTGACCCATTTCCAAGTAATTCATCAGAGTGGGAAGACACAGATTTAGATGGGATTGGGGATAATTCTGATAAATGTCCAAATGAATTTGGTTTAGATTTAAGTGCGGGTCTAGGCTGTCCGGACTTAGATAATGATGGCTTTACAGATTCAGAAGATGCATTTGTAAACGATTCATCAGAATGGAATGATACTGATGGAGATGGGATTGGAGATAATTCTGATGATTGCCCTTTTGTTTTTGGAACTTCAGAATACCCATTAGGTTGTTTGGATTTTGATGGAGATGGTTTTTCTGATCTTATTGATGCATTTCCCAACGATCCCAATGAATGGTTAGATAGTGATAATGACACCTATGGTGATAATTTTGACGAATTCCCCAATAATCCCAATGAATGGTTAGATAGTGATAATGACACTTATGGTGATAATATAGATCAATTTCCTAATAATTCTACTGAATGGAATGATACAGATGGCGATGGGGTTGGAGATAATTCTGATGTTTTTCCAAATAATCCTAATGAATGGAGCGATACAGATGGTGATGGAATTGGAGATAATGAAGAAAAAAGTATAGAATCGGCAATTGAGCAAAAAGCAGAAGAAAATAAAAAAACTAATGGTTCAATACTTGGGATTTCTATTGTATTTTTATTATGTTTGATAATTATTTCATTGTTAAAAAATAAAAATATATCAAAAGGTGAGGATTTAGTTCACGATTTAAAGATGAAAGAGGAAAGGCCCGATTCAGACTTTATTGAAATACAAGTCATTAATCAATGGACTGATGAAACTGGGCATACTTGGAGAAAGATGAGTGATGGTAGTACGCTATGGTGGAGTGGAACAGATTGGCAAAAAACAAATTAATTCAATAATCCAAAATTTTCCTTTATCTCACAGGGACCTGGAAGAATTGGTAAAATATCATCAGTAATTAAGCCAGTATTTTTAGAAATTTCATTTGCTAATTTTTCTTTCTTTTTATCACTTGGTTGAATTTCTGCCCAACGCTCACATAGAGAACTTACAATTTCGCTTGTTCCTCCTAAAAGAAGTGGAATGCCATTAATGCAAATTAATCCAATGGCCATTTTCATTTCAAGATCTTTAATCCAATTTCTATTTCCTCTTACAATAAATGCACCTTTTGCAACGAATTCACCAGTTTCCGCGGTTTTAGAAACTTGACCAGGTTTAACCCAAAAAGAAGTTCCTGCACCTCCACCCCCAGTCCATCCACGAGACCATATTAATGCCATATTTGCAGCTTGCAATTTTGCTTTCTCACTGAATTCATTATTTTCCATAGAATCACAAATCCGATAAGCATTTACTCCTTTGGTTAAGTATGGTGGAGGGTTGTTATCTGGTTCAAACCCTATTTTTAATTTAGAAACACATGAAGCGGCTCCATGTAAATCTGCATGAAAATATAAATCTCCACTACGCATATGTTTTTTAATTAGAGAATCATTTGATTTTGCATCTCTACCACCCACAAATATGTGCATTCCATCAATAATGGTCCATCTAAATCTTTCAAACCAAAACCTCTTTGCTCTCTTGATTACTGTGACTTGGTCTTTTTCTTTTCTTTTCGACTCGTTTTTCTTTGCTCTTTTGAGTAGCTTTTCAGTTTCAGATAATGCTTCCCTTGCTCCTTCTGATTTATCTTTGACTTTTTTTGCTTTAGAATAATATACCTGTGCATTTAATTGAGCGGTTTTTTCAATATTTATCCAAACGTCACCAGCATCATTGGGTAATTTTAGAAAAATTTTCTTTTCTTTAACATTAATTTGTGATATATATTCAAATTCCAATGCTTTTTTTGAGAACTCTTTCCAACCGATTTCATCTATTGTTTGTTTTGCTTCTGAGATTAAATAATCTATTTGTTGCGAATTTTCTTGAATTGCCAGTCCTTTATTTCTATTTTCTTTAATTTCTTTATCGAACTTTTCTAATGAATTTTGTTGACTTTTTAATCTTCTAGATAATTTATCCGCTTCAGTATCTAAACCTCTAGGTTGTTCAGATATCATTTTTTCATGAATTCTTCTTGCAGTTGCACCTGAATCATGTTGTCCAAACCAAGTATCTATTGCATCACTATAATTCTCAAAATAAATTTGTAAAACATTTTCTTTTTCTAATGTTTTAATCGGACTTGATTCAAAAGTTAATTCTGAAAATATTTTGTCCCTAGCCAATAAGTTTTCAGCATTTTCAAGATCTTCTTTTGTTTTATCGTGATTTTCAGAATTTAACAATAAATACCCACCTAATGCGTCATTTTTCAAATTATTAAGAATCAAATTTAACTCCCTAAAAACATCATTTATTTCATCTTCTGATTCTGAAATTTCAATTGCTGATTTATGCCTATCAATTTTTGCATTGTTGCATATTAGTTCGGCTTGTTGCCCACCTAAGTTTAAGTGAATGGCTAATGTTTTTACCAAATCCAAATCACTTTTTGAGAAAATATCTTGAATGTCCTTTTTTTCTAGATCGGATGGGTTAATTGTGCCCTTTGGCGGTTCATATGAAATTCCCTTTTTGATAATTCTACCACTTACCTTTGAATGCGTTAGTGGTGCAATAATGATTCTTTTTTCATCTAATAAAATCATATTTCCATTTCTAAAACATTCAATTATTAATTCTCTTTTACCCATTTTTGCATCAAAAATAATGCTAATCGCTCTATCAAATCCTATTTGTGAAATCTTTTCAATTCTAGCATTTGTTAAGTGTTTTCTAAGTAACATCGCAAATGGAGCTGGTTGATTTGGCATGGGCCTATCTCTTGAAGAAAGATATAGTCTACTTCCTCTAATAATAACTAAATCTTTTTGTGGTAAACTTTTTGGTTTAATTCTAAGAACAAGTTGTTCATGATGTGGTTGGTATGATTTTTTACATCGAGCATTAACTAATGTTTGTAATTCATCAACCATTCGATGAATATCAAAACTTGACATTTGCTCTCGCATGCTAATCCTCACCTACGGCCACGGGGACTCCTTCAATAGTCAATCGCTTTTAAAATCTTAAGATAGGCTATTTTCTAAGAATTAAATCAGTTATTACTAATTCACATACTGATTTTACAACAGGGGCGGCTCTTGGCCCTATTACTGGATCATGTCTGCCTTGAATAACTAACTCTTCTTGATCACCAGATTTGATATTCAATGTGGTTTGAGATTTCGAAATACTACTTGGAGGTTTGAAATGAACTTTTATTTTTAATGTGGCTCCTGTTGAAAATCCTCCTAATGCACCATCAGCATTTGATGAAAGTGAAGGCGCTCCGTCTTCATTTTTCCATGAATCATTATGTTGACTTCCGTGCATTTTTACTGCAGAGATTCCATCGCCAAATTCTATGGCTCTTGCTGCAGGAATTGCCATCAATGCTCTTGCTAATGCAGGTTCTAAACCATCAAACCATGGTTCTCCCACTCCAATTGGAAGTCCTTTTATTGCAATTTCAACGCTGCTGCCAATACTGTCACCTATTTCAGCAGTTGATTTGATCAATTCATACATTTTTTCAGCAGCCTTTTCATCCCTACAATTTGTTACTTTCATAGCATTAGTATAATTTTTAATTTCTGCTGTTGTAATCGAATTTGCGTTGATATCACCAATAGAGCAAACTTGAGAAAAAACTTCAAACCCTAATTCCTTTCTCAAATTGTCTATTAATCCTGCAGCGGCTACAAGTGGTGCAGTTAAACGGCCACTGTGGCTCCCACCACCTCTTAAATCCGCATTCCCTTCACTCCTAATGTGTGATGGTAAATCTGCATGTCCGGGTCTTGGTATTTTTGGTAAAAAGGAATAATCTTTACTTTTTGCATCTTTATTATTGATCCACAATAATACTGGAAAACCTGTGGTTTTTAAATTATAAATTCCTGTTTTTATTTCACAAATGTCAGGTTCCTTTCTAGCCGAAGCTAATTCTCTTCCTGGTTTTCTTTCAGATAATCTTTGGGCAATCACTTCTTCATCAATTAAAACCCCCGCGGGAATTCCTTGAACTAATGCCCCGACTCCTTTGCCATGACTTTCTCCAAATATTGTAACGCGTAAACGCTTACCAAGAGTCATTTCCATATTATTCCCTCAACACTCTTAGGAATCTTCATCTTCAGATTTTTCTTCAGCTAATAGTGGTTTAGTTATTATCAAATCAAATCCTTTTGATTCATACCATTTTGCAATTCTTTCCAATGTTGGTTTACTTGCAGCAGGTGAAAAAACAATGATTGAATTTCCAGAACCCGAGATTCCGGATCCTCTTCCCCCATTTACCATAGCATCATTTGTTAATCTTCGATTTGTATTGTCATTTAAGACTCCACACATTGCTCTTCCATTCCAAGTCATTGCCATAATTGGGTTTTGATTTTGTAATGCTTCTAGTGCTTTTGAAAATGCTTGTTGATGGTATGTAAAATCTTCAGCATCGGGCAAAGATTCTCTTTCTTCACGAAGTACAATAAGAACATCCCAATCTTTTGGTGATGGCCCTTCTCCTTTGAATAAAACACTTTCACTAGCGGGTAAACTTGGATCTACTATTTTCCAACCCCCTTCACAAACTGCCCAATTATCGTCTTTTGACCCTGTAATTGTGATGCCTGCATTAAAATGAGCATTAGTAGCCATATCAACCAATTCTGAATTTTCAAGAGTTGTATCTGTTGCAGCACATAACGCCCTTAATGCTGCAATTGCTACAGATGATGAAGATTTCAATCCTTGTCTAGGAGGGATTTCACTCTTTACAGCCCAGTATAAATTTTCAGCATCTGGTAATTTGTGTCCAGCATCTTCCCATGATTTCAAAACACTTTCAAGTAAATTATCAGGATCATTAGGTTCATTTTTTGGAGGATTGTCTCTTAATGCTACCTTTGTATTTAATGTCAAAGGAAGACTTGCTCCATAACCAATTCCAGCGGCATGTAATAGGCTACAAGCACCATGTGCTTCACCAACTCCTAGAAGTCCCAATTCTTTACCCCCGAGCACCCGACAACGAGGTAACACTTCAATATTCTTGGCTAAATGCCCTAATTGGGGCTCCAATGTGCCTAGTTTGAATGGAATTATGAATTAAAACTCTCATCCCATTTTTTAGTTCTGTAATTGAAATTGGTTCAAAATTTTCTCCGATTAATCTTACAGTTTCAGCTTGCTGTAAAATTACGTTTCCTTCAATTTCATTATCTTTAATCCATTGAATTTTAATTAAAGGTCTTTTTTCCAATTTTATTCTACCAATTTTTGAAATTCTCGTTTTTCCGTTTTTATTTACAATTAATATTTCATCTCCAGATTTTAATTCACTAATATATTTTGTAGTGTTGTCTTTCATTAGAATGTATGAATGTAAACTCCCCGCATTAATTCTAAAAGGCCTAGTTGGAACAAATTCCGAATCTATAGTTTCGGCGTGTATTAATGCAAGAGAATTTGCAAATGAACCACATAACATGCCCTCTCCTAAATCAAGTAAATTAGTAGTATCAATACAAACTCTTTCCCCAACACCTATTGTAGAGATGTCATTTATTGTTGCAAATTCAAAGTTTAGTGAATTTGAATCTAAATTAATCATTTCTTCTTGTTTTAGGTTTTCTAATCTTTGTGATTTTGTAATTATTGCTAGTTCGACTAGATCATTAGAGATTACTAATGCATCGATCCCGATTTCTAAGGCAAATGCGACTGCTGGAACTTCTAATTCATTTTCAACGATTGCTGCCAATTTAGTTCCTGATGACTCTGCTGCCGCAATTAAATTTTCACAAGGAATCATTTTCCAATTATCGCATTTTAATAATAACCAATTTACACTTCCAATTAATGATAAAGCGTAATTTTGTTCATTTTCAGACGAGATATTAATCATTAAACCGATTTCTTTTCCATTTTTTACTAATTTCTGGTCGTTATTGAGAATTATGTTTTGATGCTCAGAATTTCTTAATTCTGAAGTTAGGACAAAATCAATCTCTTTTGGAAGATTTTCAGGTAAAGAATCTATACAATTTAGCCAAATTTCCATAAAACCACACATTTTTAATTTTGGTGAATTAATTGTGCAATTTTCTCGCACCGTTCTTGAACGTTCTCCGAAGCAAAAATTTGTCTGCCCATACATACACCACTTGCACCCGAATCTATAGCATCTTTAATGATGTCAAGTAAAGAATTCATATCGCCTTTTTGCTCACCTCCTGCAATTAAGACTGGTATAGGGGCAGATTCACAGACTTGAGAAAATGATGCCTTATCTCCCGTCCAAGGAACTTTTACAATGTCACAACCTAATTCAAAAGCAAGTCTTACCGCATGACTTACGCCATTGGTAATGTCATTTTCCTCAATTTTTAAATTAGGGCCTCTTGGGTAAATCATTCCCAATAGTGGCATTTCTTGCTCAAATGCTTGCCTCGAAATTTCTCCCAATCTTTCAATCATTTCCGATTCAAATTCTGAACCAAGATTTACTTGTGCACTTACTCCTATCGCTCCGCGCTTTTTTGCTTCGATCACAGTTCCAGTCAACACTTTATTGTCGGATTTTTTCCCGCCATGTATTGTTGAAGCACTTAGATGCATTATGAAATTATTTTCAGCATTATGGCGACTAACAACTCCTTTATGCGCAATTATTGCATTTGCTGATGAAATTAATGGTATTAATTCTGTTAAATTTTCCAATCCTTTTTCTGGAAATGATGAAACAGCATGGTCAATTGGAATGATTAGTCCTTTACCATTTGGCAATATTTTTTCCAAACGTTCTTCTTTTCCCATTATACGTTCCTAAATCAATCTTAATTATTTATGCACCGCTTAATTTAGAATTTGAAAGTGAACGTTTATCTTCTAATTCTCTTAGGGACAGTTAATGAATCCTACTAATTTGGGAAAAGGATTGCTTGTTGTTGGTGCAGTGATGCTTGTACTTGCCATGCCATTATCTATGGTTGCTACATTTATGGTACAAGGAACGATTGATTCAGCAAGTGTAAGAACAGCAGAAAATACATGGGAATCAGAATCATGGTTGACTTCAGTAAGTTATCGAGATTATTATGCTTATGATGTGACTAATGTTGATGAATTAAATGAATTTCCAGAGGGTTGGGCAAAAACCCCTGAATTTGAATTAAAAGGACCTTATACGTTCAAAGTAACTACAGAAAGGGTATTTGTGAATCATAATTCAACTGCTGCGACATACGAATATACAGAATCTACTAGCTTTGAAAGCTGTTTTTATGTTGATTGTGAAGGAAATGGCCCTGGTGAAGATCCTAGAGAGCCACTATCAAACCTTAATGTACCATACGCTACTTTGAGAGTCGCTACTTTACCTCAGGTTTTTGAAATCATTAGAGATGCTATGGAAGCTAGGTTTGCAATGTTAATGTTACAAGAGGAATCTGTTGACACAAACTTCAGCGAGTGTTTTGCAAATGATGCGGATTATTTAGAATTTTTAAATGGTGGAGCAGGAACTAAAAACCCTACAGGAATTCTTGCAGAGGGGCCTGCTAGCGAACCAATTTATTATGGAGTTACAAACTTTTTAGATTCTGCTAACTCAAATTCAGAGCAAACTATGTCTGACTATGGTATAATTTCTAATTCTTGTATGGATGATATTGTGCAATGGACTGGGAATTGGCATGATGGAAGTTCAACCTATGAAGTTTCAGGAGAATATTTAGTTGATTCAGAAGGAGAACCATATCCAGAAAACGCTACAGAATATATTACTGCTTCTGATTATGCCAACATTTCATTTGGGGGAGTAGATCCTCTTGATGGCTCACTTCCATTATTTGGATTAAATAATGGCGGCTTTTTAGACTTAAATTGGGAAGCCTACGGAAAGACAGAAATTAATCTTGGAAATGAATTAGCAGGTAGTGTATTGGACAGCATGACAACTACTACCGGAGCAGGAGGAATGGTTTACATGTCTCTTGTTGGTTCAACACCACCAATAATTGATGTATCCGGTCCTGATTATGGGCCTGGGGGATTAGTACTTGACAAATACAGTGGATTCAGAGGTTATGTAGACGATGCTTTCCAAGGATTTGCATTAGAGCATTTAACAATGGATGTACTTTTCAATGATGTTGTTCCTCGTTATCTAGAAGGAATCGGTTCTCAACGTTGGAATACATTGTCAGTAAATGAATGGTTGTTTGGTTGGCATGATCCTGCTACTGCCTATTCACTTTCAGGTTCTTTTGATAATTATTCAACAGGTTGGTTTTCTCTTGATGCTAATGCCAGTTTTTACCTGACTCCAGAATTAGCAGAAAAGGGTGTAGAATCTCCAGACATCCCACCAGCTTGGATTGTACGAAATACAGGCGCATTGGAATTAACAAAATTAGACAAATTAGTTACTGCAAATAATTTGACAGAATTAGATTGGCATTCAGAAGAAATGTATGAAGGGACTTATGGTTTGGTTGATTGGGAACCAAATGGTCTAAGATATTCAAGTGGCGGTTGGGTAGATGGTACAAATATTAATTGTGAAGAAAATAAATATCTGAAATACAATCTTGCTGGTTTTATAGTACCTGATATTCCTTGTGTTGGACATTCAGATGTTAAAGGAATTGAAGCACTTCATTATAGTATTGAAACTAATGCAACAGAACGTCCAATTCAAGCTAAATTACTCAATACTAAAACAATTTTAGATGCATTACCAGGCTCTATTCCATTATATTTCAATGCTGAAGCTGATTTTTATGCCGAACCGAAATCAGGATTTATCATTAAGGGAGATGTTGTTAGTACATTTTATCTTGATGTTGATGCACTAAATAATCCTTCAAAAGATGCCCCAACAAGTAAAGATGAACTTCAACCAGTATTTGTAATTGAAATTCATCCCGAATTAAGTGATGACCAAGCTTCATCTATACAAAGCCAAATTTATACAAATCAAAATCTTGTCACTTGGTGGACGAATTTTGATACCCCATTTGATTTTATTTTACCCATTTTGGTTTTGATTAGTGCAGTATGTTTCTTTTTCGGAAAAAAGATATTAGTTGAAAATGAGATAAATCAAGGTGAGGAATAAAATGTCATTGATTGAAATAAAAGATTTGAAACGGCATTATGAAATGACTTCTGAAACTGTAAAAGCACTAGATGGGATTAATTTAACTATTGAAGAGGGAGAAAGGGTAATTTTACTTGGTCCTTCAGGTTCAGGAAAAACAACTCTATTGAATTGTATATCTGCATTGGATGTTCCAACAGATGGAAAGTATATTTTTGCAGGTAAAGAAGTTCCGAGGGATAAATCAGAACAAATGACTACATTTAGAAGAGAAAATATAGGTTATGTTTTCCAATTTTTTAATTTACTTCAAGATTTAACAGTACTTGAAAATATATTATTAATTCAAGAATTAGCAGATGGAAAAGATCAAGATAGGGCTTTAAAATTATTAAAATTAGTTGGTTTAGAGGCAGAGACAAATCGTTTTCCTGCTGAAATTAGTGGCGGTCAACAACAACGTGTTGCAATTGCGAGAAGTATTGCCAAAAAACCTAGATTATTGCTTGGAGATGAACTGACTGGAAATTTAGATACAGAGACATCCACTAGGGTGATGAAAACCTTAGTTAGTGCGTGTGAATCAGAAAAGATAACTGCAATATTTGTTACACATGATGAATCTTTGATACAATTTGCAACACGTGTAATTAGAATTGATAGCGGGAAAATAATTTCAGATGAAAAAGTAGCATGATCTTGGAGGGTTTAGAATGTCAATGCTCTTAACTAAAAGATTAATGAGAAGTCTTTGGAGAACAAAACTGAGACTTTTTGCAGTAATAATGATGGTAACTATAGGTGTTTTTGCTGGAATTACTTTTGGGATGTATGCAAATGTTGTTACTGATATGTATGAGGATACATATTTAGATGACGAAGATGGTGTAAATCTTCCAGATATTTGGGTTAAGAATCCAGGAGGAACCTGGAATGAAACTACTTCAGAAAATTTATGCCAATTAGTGGAAGATGAATGGTCTAGTGATATTTTAGAATTAGAAAATTGTGAATCAAGATTGATTTTGCCAGGTCTTATGTATCATGAAAATGAAAGTATGTCAGCAATTTGGCATGGTATTGATGAAGGAAATATTGACCGTGTTTGGTTTCCAGAACATGAGTGTTGTTCTGGAAGGCTTGCTGAGGCTGCAAATGAGATTGTAATTGATTATCATGTGGCAAAAGGACTTGAAATTAAATTAAATGACGTTGTATCACTTGGAGCTGGATTTGGAAAAATTGATTATAATGTTGTAGGGATTGGACTCCATTCAAATCATTTTTACTTTGCAGACCAAGGTTCAATTATACCTGCAGATGTTGGAACCTTTGCAACAGGTTATTTATCTGCAGAAGGTTTAGAAAAATTAGCAAATGTTTCTCCAGGAACATCAAATACTCTTTTGATTGATGTCAAAGGTACTCCTGCATATGATCTTCTTTCTACACCCGAAAATGAAGGCCCCGAATTAGAATCATTAGTTGAGAACCTTACAGTTAGTTTCAGTCTTCAAGATGGAATTTCTGTTGTGATTCATGATCGTTCAGGACAAGAATCTGTTGAATTTTTAAGAGCGGATGTTGAGGGTGCTAAACTCACTTATCCTTATGTTACTGGAATGATTGCTGTAGTTGCTGGAGTAACTATTTTTCTTAGTTTACAAAGATTAATTCAATCACAAGCAAAAGAAATAGCAGTATTAAGAACTTTAGGAGTTCCTAGAACCTCAATTATGCAAGGTTACATCTTGGCTCCATTAGTGATTGGCGGTATAGGTTCTCTAATTGGAGCATTATTGGGTTGGTATGTAGGCGGCCCTGGGATGTTGGATTTCTATTCTGAAATAATAGGCATTCCAATTGTTCTTGATACTGCCTCGAATTCAATAATTACTGAGAATGTAATGATTGCAATGGTGATAGTATTTCTTTCAGGAATAAGACCAGCCTGGCAAGCTTCAAGATTACAACCCTTGGAAGTATTTCGGGGTCAAAATGAAGTAAGGATATCATCTAGAACAATTCAGAAATTAACTGCAAAACTTCCAGCAACATTAGGACTTACTATACGTTCAAGTATTAGAAAACCTATCCGTTTAGCGTTTACATTTCTCGCTCTAGGTTTATCTATGGTGTTATTTGGAACAATGGTAATGTTGATGGGTTCAATGGAGGATATTTTTGGAGCCAACAATGATTATGATGCACAAGTATTCATACCTCTTGAAGGAGAAGATGAGGTGATAAATTGGGCTCAAGAAAATGGGGCTGATTATGAATTGGTACTTCAATATCCCGGATCTCCAGAAGGAGATAATAGACAATTTTTGATTTATGGGTTAGATAAAATTGAAACCAAAGATTCGCAATTAAGTATGATGGGAGTTAATTTGAAAGATGGAGATTTACCAATAATTAATTCTGCAATGACTCAAGTTTTAATTGATGAAGGTACAAGTGTATTTTTAGATTGGGAAGTAGGTGATCAAGAAATAATTATGTTGGGGTCAACTCCACTTAAAGTGGAGGTTTCAGGGATTACAAAAGGTGAAATGCAACGAACTATTTATTTCCATAGGGCGGATTTATCACAAATTGTTAATATGAATGCAACGTCTGTTTTGCTTAGTTTTTCTGAAGGAGTTGTAATAAATTCTGATTTAGAAGATTTATCTATTGGAATCAGTACAACAGAAGATATAAAGAAATCTATGGATACATTATTGGAACAACAACAAGGGATTCTATTTGCAATGAATGGTTTAGGGTTATTGATTGCTTTTGCTGTATTATTCAATACTTTGGTAATGAATATCGCTGAAAGAGATTTTGAATTATCTACTTTAAGGGTCTTGGGTGCACCAATGAATAAATTAGGAATTATGCTTCTTGGCGAGCATTTATTTATTGGAATAGTTGGTGGAATCATTGCATGTTTAGCTTCAGTATTTATGGCTACAATGATGGTTGAATCCATGGTTCAATGGGCATTTTATTTTACGATTGAACCAACCTTGTTGCATATTTTAACTATTGGAGGGATTGTTGTAGGAATGGCGGTTGCACTTACTCCTTTAGGTATGTGGAGAATTTACAAAATGAACCTTGTAGAGAAAATAAAAGATTTGTCTCAATGAGGGTTTTATCGGGAAACTTAACAGTCATGGCCCCCTTCGCTGTAACATATGTGGGCCGATTGGGTTATCGCAACAATGTTGGTTGGTGCTATAGTTTATGGTGTATCGGCAATAATTTTTAGACGCCATATTCGGTTATCAATGGTTGATTCAGAAGATTTCAGATCGAGCGCAGCATTATTACATACTCAGTTCGGTAGAGCAAGATTACGTTTAGATAGAAAATTAATTGAAGCAAAAAGGTTGGACGTTTTTTCAAGACTTGAAAGAAGAAACAGGATTCTTGCGCAACTAGAAGCAGAAAAAGAGGCATCACAAACTACTGCAGGGGATGGTTCGCAATTATCAACCATAGAAATTCTAAGAGAGAGAAGAAGGCAAAGAGAAGAAAAACTATCTCATACTGAATTAATTGACAGTTAATTAAAATATTAGTTTTTTTTAACAAATATTATGGATTATGATAATAAGACACTTTTAGATTTAAAAAAAATTTGTCGTGAGAGAGGACTTCGACTTTCAGGGAATAAAGATGAACTTATAATCCGTTTAATGGAAGATGATGAAGAAAATCTTCCAAATAATAGTGTTAAGACTCAGGTTTCATTAGAATCTCCATATCCTCACCCCCTACCTATAATAATTGGTTTAGGGATTATTTTATACGGTTTTTTTAGAATTGGATTTGCTTTACTGTTTTCTATGGGTGAGGAATTTACAGATGAATCATTTCTTTTTGAATCACTTATTGCTTGGGTAATTGGAATGACTTTCATTACATCTGGTGTTTTAACTATGATGGGGTATAGAAATGGGTTGTTTATAGCAATTGGAGTTTTATTGTTTTCAGGACTTTTGTCAATTATTTTTCATAATGAAATGAGCCCACTTTCTAATGGCTTAGACGGTGAAATACCACTGATATGGTCTATATTTTGCTCAGGTTCTTGTTTATTTGTGGTGACGTTGCCAATTTTAATTGCTGGACAATTTTTGGAACCTGGGTGGCCACCAGCTATGCAAACTTTGTTTGATAATTTGGGGAGTACTTCTAATTCAGAAAAAGTTTCAATTAATTGTTCTGAATGTGATTTAAAATTATTAATTCCAAGAGAGTATTCTGGTCAAATTAAATGCCCTAATTGTGATTATGAAATGACAATTTAGATTATTTCACATTTGAAAAACCATACATTTCGGAATTATTAATTTTTGGTAGCGCACTCTTTTTAATTAGGATTGTTCTAACTCCCCACAAATCTTTGAAAATCCTGTATTTTGTAGTTGCATCTAGATAATCAACACCAGAAGAGCCTCCTGTACCGACTCTTCTTCCAATGATTCTTTCTACCATTCGAGCATGGTGGGTTCTAAAAAGAACCATTGATTCTTCAAGTTCTACAAATGAATCAATTAATTTTCTTGGCCAAGCAAGAAGGGGTAAATCACGATATGCTTCTATGAAAAGCAGTCCTGCTCTACTTCTGTTTGTACTTCCATTTGGTCGTAAATATTCTTCAGCAGATTTTAAATTTGCATTAAATCGTTCTTCTAATGTATTATTATCTACACTTGAATGTTTACTGGTTTGTTCTAATAATTTTTGATTTAAAATTTTCATTGCACTTAGATATTTATTTACAAAATCGTCAACAATTTGTTGGTCATTATCATCCTCAATAAATGAACCTTGAATTGGTGTTCTTTTGAGCCATTTTTGTAATACTTCATCCAAACTTGGTTCATTGATTGTTTCTTCTAATTTTTTTAACCCAGGAATATAAACTGGATTTTCATCTGCTAATTTTCTATAATGAGCTAGTGGATCCATTCCTTGATCACGTTCATTATTTTTAAGTCCCATTAAAAATTCTAATTCTCTCATTTGCCATGATTCAAATCCTGATGCTGTACCCAATTTATCTCTAAATACAAGGAAATCTTGCGGACTTAAAGTTTCCATTACTTTCCATTGATTGGCCATTAATCTACAAATTTCTGTAACTCTATTCAAGTGACTAACTACTTTGGGAATCTCAGATTCTTCTACATGAGTGCCCATTAATAAATTACGGGCACATCTTAATTCACTTAATACTAACTTAAACCATAGTTCAAAAATCTGATGAATTATTATGAAATGCGTTTCATCATTGTTTATTTCTCTTTCACAACCTATTTCTCCAGATTGTAATTCTAATAATTCATTCAATCTTAGATATTCTGAATATGTGAGTCTACTACCACTAGTGTAGGATGACATGACTCTAAGAATAGGTCTTATCTCTTAGTCGTATTGTTTTTTTTAATTTTTATTTATCATTAATAATATATCTAAGATTTAACTCCCAAAATTAATGCGGATAAGAGGAATAGTAACTAAAGCAATAATTTTAACAATTTTAATGACTTTAATGTCAACTTCCCCTTTTGTAATTCAAATGTTAAAAGAATCTAAGGTCGATATGTCTACTTCAATTGGAAATATGCCTAAAAATATAGATGAAACTGATAATGTAGGTAAATTTAGTTCATTGGCACTTGATAGTGAAAACAACCCTCATATCGCATACTATGATGAAACGAATGGCGATTTGTTATATACAAAATATAATGGCTGGGAATGGAATACAACAATTGTTGATTCAGATGATGATGTTGGTTCTTATGCTTCATTAGTTTTAGATAAAATAAATAATCCCCATATTTCATATTATAATGCAACATCAAACTCACTTAAGTATGCATATTTTGATGGTTTAAATTGGACTAATACAACCATCGATCAAGATGGAGATGTTGGAACTTATTCTTCTATTGATGTAAGTAGTAATATGAATCCTCATATTTCTTATAGGGATGAAACAAATACTGATTTGAAATATGCTTATTTTAATGGAACTTCATGGATTAACATGACTCTGGATGGTACTTTGGGTTCGCACAATGTGGGAACTTTTACTTCAATTGCTTTAGATTCCGGTAATATGCCTCATATTGCTTATTATGATTATACTGGTGGGGATTTAGAATACATGTATAATGATGGAAACACATGGGTGAAGATTACAGCTTATGACACCCAAAGCGTAGGTCAACACGCTTCAATTGTTTTAGATAGTCAAGATAATCCCCATTTTTCATTTTATAATCAAAATTTCCAAGATTTGATGTATACTCATTTTAATGGCACAGATTGGATTTTAGAAACAGTAGATAGTGCTGGTAAAGTCGGAGAATTTAGCTCAATTGCTTTAGATATTGATGATAACCCCCGAATTGTTTACAAAGAAAGAACTGATAATAATAATGGCCATGTCAAACATGCATGGAAATGGAATGATACTTGGAATTCTCATGAAATTGACGAGGAAGGAGAATATGGCTCAATCGTAGTTGATAGTAATAATCGCTCACATTTTTCATATTATGACTTGTCAGATGAAGATTTGCGTTACCTTTCACATTCTGGTGCACACGTAGATGTTATTGATGATAGGGGTATGCGAAATGATTTTGGTGGATTACATCTCAAATTAGATAGTCAAGGAATACCACATATTGTGTATCAGAGTACCGATGATGGCTTTTCAGTAAATTATGCGAAATTGAATGTTTCAGCATCTACTCCTTGGCAAAACGTTTGGGATCTACACGAAATTGAAACAGGAATTTCATATTTTGGTTCTTGGATTTCATTAGACCTTGATAGTCAAGATAATCCTCACATCTCGTATTATGGAGGTGACGGTTCTAATGGTTTACATTATGCAACTTATAACGGTACAGATTGGAATATTGAAGAAGTTGGAACATGGACACATAATCGGATTGGGTGGTATTCTTCTATCAAAATTGATTCAATAGACAACCCTCATATTGTATTTTCGAGTTATGATACAGCTATTCTAAAATATACTACGATTGATAGTAATGGAGATTGGGTTATTGAAACAATAGATTCTTCAAATAATAAGAAAAGGTGGATTAGTTTGACTTTATCTTCAAGTGATGTACCTCATATGTGTTATTATAATGAACAGATTAATCGGTTATCTTATACATATTATAGTGGTTCAGAATGGATAATAGATCATAATGTACAATCACCAAATATTACAATTTCAGGAAATACTGGGCAATTTTGTGATATTGAGATGGATCAATATAACGATCCACATATTTCTTTTGATTATGACGGTGCTACGGGATTAGGTTACATTAAAAGAAATAGTTCAACTGGTGTTTGGGAAGGTCAATCTATTGTAGATTCATTAAATGGAATTTCTTTTACATCTTTAGAATTAGACAGTAAAGAGCAACCACATATTATCTATCATTCAACAACAGGAACTGACAATCTTTACTATACTTGGTTTGATGAAGAACTAGGTGAATGGAGGGGACGGGATTCGGGATTAGACCATACAAATCACTATTATGATTCAACTAATTGGGGACGCTTTGGTGTCTTAGATCTTGATGGAAACGATAGTGCACATATAGGATTTTATGATCCAATAAAAACTGAAGTTCTTTACTATACAGATAATTATTATCCCACTAGAGATACTGATGGGGATGGTATACCTGACTCGGAAGATAATTTCCCTTCAAATCCTTCGGAAACTACAGATTATGATGGTGATGGGATAGGAGATAATGCAGATAATGACGATGATGACGATGGAGTTATTGATTTGGAAGATTCATGTCAATTTGGAATAATTGGAGCAGGACCTGATTTTGACGGGGATGGCTGTAAGGATTCTGAAGATGAAGATGACGATAATGACGGATTTGATGATGATTCAGATGCCTGTTCAAATGGAATGACAGGAATAGGTTCAGATCTTGATAGTGATGGCTGTCAAGATGCTGAGGATTTAGATATTGATGGAGATGGTGTGCTAAATGAAAATGATGCATTCCCCGAAGACCCTACAGAATCTGTTGATAGTGATGGTGATGGGGTAGGAGATAATTCAGATGCATTCCCTAATGATCCTGATGTGTGGGAATATCCAGATGCTGATGGTGATGGAGTAAATGATGATTTAGATGCATTCCCTAATGATGCTAATGAAACTGATGATAGTGATGGTGATGGAGTAGGTGATAATTCA
>NZKH01000055.1 GCA_002692465.1 Methanobacteriota archaeon
CCTGCCGAATCTCCTTCTACTAAGTAAATCTCGCATTCAGAAGGGTCTCTAGATTGGCAATCTGCAAGTTTTCCAGGAAGTCCTCCTCCTTCGAGCACTCCTTTTCTTCTAGTCAAATCCCTCGCTTTTCTTGCAGCTTCACGTGCTTTGGATGCAAGAAGTGCTTTATCTACGATTAATTTGCCTACGGAGGGGTTTTCTTCAAAGAATTCACCTAGTTTTTCATATACTACAGTTTCAACGATACTAGTAACTTCACTACTAACCAATTTATCTTTTGTTTGGGATGAAAATGAGGGATCGGGATGTTTCACACTTACAATTGCAGATAATCCTTCTCTTACATCGTCCCCAGTTAAAGAAGACCCTTTTAGCAAATTTCGTTTCTTAGCATAATTGTTCACACATTTTGTTAATGCACCTCTTAAACCAGACATGTGTGTACCACCATCTCTGTTTCGGATTATGTTAGTGTAGCAAAGGATATTTTCGCTAAATGCGTCAGACCATTGCAATGCTAAATCAATAGAAATAGGTCCTTTTTCTGATTCTCTTTCACCGCTTATTTGGATCACATCTTGGTGCATTACTTCTCTATTGGAATTTAATTGCCTTACAAATTCACTTAAACCACCTTCATAGTGATGTATGCTGATATTTTCTTCCTCTTCACGTTTATCAGTTATTGTAATTTTTAGACCAGCATTAAGGAATGATGTTTCTTTCAATCTTGTGTCTATTTGTTCAAATTCAAATTCTGTGATGTGGGTGAATATTTCTAAATCAGGTTTAAATTTAATTATTGTTCCAGTATCGTCACATTTGCCAATTACTTTTAATTCTTCAACTGGAATGCCAGCCTTGTATTTTTGATAATGAACTTCTCCATCTCTATGGATTGTCATCTCCATCCATTCTGATACAGCATTTACAGCTGAAACACCCACTCCATGTAAACCGCCGGAAACTTTGTACGAACTATTGTCAAATTTTCCACCAGCATGTAATTTTGTCATGATTACTTCTGCAGCTGAAATTCCAAATTCTTCATGAATTCCTACGGGAATTCCTCTTCCAAAATCCCTAACTAAAAGAGAACCATCAGGGTGTAATTCAACCATGATTTCTTTGGTATGTCCTGCAAGGTGTTCATCAACTGAATTATCTACAACTTCCCAAATGCAATGATGTAAGGCAGTTCCATCATGAGGATCTCCAAGGTACATTCCAGGGCGTTTTCTAACTGCTTCAAGGCCTTCTAGCACTTGTATACTTTCTGCATCATATTCATCGACCATAATTTCATCCATCCTAATTTAATTATTATAGAAAATCTCGCTCCCCATCACTCGAACCTTTCGGGCTTCTTCGAACATTAGTAGAGTAACAAGCGAGGTTTGTAAACTAATCGCTTATGTGTTCGCGAGAGGTGCATATGTGTGGGTTTAAAAAATTCGACAGCATTAAAATAAACATCAGATTGGCACTGTCGTGAACCGTCCGCTAGTATGTGTTTCTATTGAGGGGCACACAGTTAAAGAATGCATCAAGGCTGCTGGTTTAGCAGCATTAGCAGGTGCTGATATTTTGGAGATTAGGTTCGATTGTTTATATTTAACGAGAGTACATCAAAATAGCAATTCAGAACAAGATTCTGAGCAAAAGAATCAATTTGAATTGGTACCGAAAGAGGTTTCAGAAGTGGATGTAAATGAATCAATTAAAAGACTCAAAGAAGCTATAGAAAAACCAGTAATTTTTACTTGTAGGAATAAAGAGGAAGGTGGTTTTTTCCCTGGAAGCGAAGATGAACGTATAGAAATCTTGTCTAAAGCAATTGAAAGCAAAGTTAGTTGGATTGATTTAGAACTTAATTTAGATTCTAAAAAGCGGAAAAAATTATGTGAAGCAGCAGAAAAATCAAAAACAAAAATAATTTCTTCTTTCCATGATGTTAACAATACACCGGTTGCCGATGAAATAGTATCTTTAATCGAAGAGAATCAGGATTCTGGTGATATAGTTAAATTATGTTTTAAGACCAACGATTATCACGATGGAATTGAAATAGTCTCTGCATGTTGGAATTTAAGAAATAGTTCACAAAAAATAAGTGTAATGGGTTTAGGACCAAGCGGTGATTGGACAAGATTGCATGCACCTTTACTTAACCAAGCATTAGTTTATGCCACACTTGAATCAGATTTTCATTTGGGTAAAAAGGGACTAATTAATGTTAGAGATCTTACAGACGCTTGGGACATGTTAGAATATTAATTTTCTTCTTCTTTCATTGAACCAAACGATTTAGAATCTGTTCCAGATACTTTAGGAATTAGTTGAGATGTTTCAGAGACCAATCCAGCTTTTTGATAACGAACATGTAAAACAGCAGGGATTGCTGCAACGATTAGAACTAATCCACAACAAGTTAAACTTACAGTCCAATTTGGTAATGCAAATCTTTCTTCAATCATTACTTGAATATCAACTTGAACTTCATGGCCAGGAGCTTTTGCATCGTCATAAATATTGTCCCAACCATCAACAATCAAGTAAAATTCTTCCCATTCAGGCCCTCCTTCTTGCCACATGGTATTGGTTACGAGAGATTGATCTAATGCAACAGAGAATTCAAATTGTGAATTGTCATGGTATTCATGAACATCCCTAAAAGGTTTCCAATAAAGACTTCCTAGGTAAGATTGCCATTCGATAGGAACATCATTTTTCCAATGTCTCCATTCTGAATGCCTTTCTTGGTAATCTCTTTGATATGTTTCCCAGTCATATTCCGTAAGCAAATAAACGTCAACATTTGAACTTCCCAATATCGTTCCGTTGTTCAAGTGCTGTGCAGTAATGCAAAATGTATATTTTTGACCAGTAGTTAGATTTAATCTAAGCCCACTTATTGAATCATTTTCCATTAATTGACTTGTACTGAAATCATCATCTTGTGTTAATGCACCAAGAGGTAATTGTGGTGTAAATGTATTTGGACGTTCTTCCACTGTCATTTCGACCATTTGGTCCTCATCCTCATTAAATTCTTTTCCACCCCACCAATAATAATCTTGAATTGAGATATTTGCAGCTTCTGTTCCCCATATTGGTTCTCGATTTGATGAACTACAGGACGATGCAGCAACTGGTTGAATTATATTGTTGGGTAATGTAACAATAGATATTAATGAAGGAAATAAAAATATCAAAATTAATAAGATTGCTATTTTCCTAATCCAGGGCATTTCCTCACTTCCCTCTTACAGGACGAATGTAACCAGAACTTGAATTTCTTCTCTCTTCTTTGTCTAAGACATTTGGCTTCGGAGGTGGTTTGTGATTATCCATGCCCATTACACCACCTTTAGATTCAACAGTTTCAACTTCATATGTTTGTGCAGCATCTTCAGCATCCTCTTCTAGTTCATTTGGTTGCCTCATTGCAAAATATCCTAAGAGTAATACTGCAATTATAGTTCCAATAAATATTGCACTATTGCTTCCTATTTCAGAGCTAAAATAACTATTTGGATCGGACCAATCAAATACTTCTTCATCTTCATCAGATTGTTTTTGGAGAATTTTAATAGGGATGTATTCAATTGAGCAATGATTAATTCCATCACAAATTTTCAATGTAACTACGGTATTGCCCGTATCATTCCAAGAATATTCTAAAGATTGAGCGATAATGAAATCATTTGAGTTATCTCCATCAAGGGCAGTAGAGATGCTTGTATCTTCATATCTAGAATCTAAATCCCAATAATATATGATTTCTGAATTAACATCTTCCTCGCAATCATTTTCTGAAATTCCGTCATCATCATTATCAATACTAGGGTTGAGATCTCTACAGGCAATAATTCCATTTGTTAATTCTAAATCTTCTGCAGATGCAGTAACTCTGATATTCGTATCTTCTCCTATTTGTTCAATCCCGCTAGAGAATGCTACACTGTTGAAAACAGGTGCTTCATTAATTCTAACTTTGAATTGAATTTGGCTTGTATCTCCAGTTCCATAACCATCTCTAACAGTTAAAGTTACAGTATATACTCCCGGGTTATCATATGAGTGCCAAGGACTTGCCTCGTTACTAATTGGTCCTGCATCTCCAAAGTCCCATGAATATTCTACAATTCCATTCCAATCATTTTCATTTTGATTTGGATTATCAAATCCTGTGAATTTAAAATCACCGTCTCTCGTTCCACTAGAATCAAAGAATAATAATGTTCCAGGAGCTGCAAAAATTTCACCATCACTAGTAAATGTAGATGTATATGTGTAAACACTATCATTTCCTCTTGGTGTGTTTTCAGTGACAAGTTCTCCATCTATCCAAGCATCTAAAATTTTGGCATTAATAATTGGCGCAGGATTTGCTACTCTGATTATTCTCTCAAGTGTTAAAGAATCTAATCCAAGAGAATCGGTAACAATCAAAATTACACTATAATCACCGGGTTCATCAAATTGATATCCAATAGTTTCACTAGAAGATACATTTGTTGAATATCCATTAGAAAAAATCCATTGAGCCATTAATGTGTCTGAACTATCGGGGTCATAACTAGACCCTGCATCAAAAGTATAGTTTCTTCCAGCAACAGCATCATCGATAACCAAATTGAGAGGATTTCCTAAATTATCATACACGTTTAGTAATGGAACAGGCCTTTGATTATTTACAGTTACAATAAATGTGGCACTTGATTGATTTCCATCATCATCAGTTGCCGTAATTGTTACATTATAATTTCCTGGGAACTTCCAAGCAGGGGTGGGGTTTAGGTTATTGGAAGTAATAGGTTCAAGGAATGAACTATCGAAAGTTACTCCAGTTCCATCTAAATTTACTTCACCTTCGAATTCCCAAGTGATGTCTGTAATAACTCCATCATCATCTACAAAGACTTCTGGTAACGTAATTGGAACAAGTGTTTCTGTGACAAAATTCCCTGTGAAAATTTGCCTTGGAACACGATTCATAACGAATATTTCTAGTTCAAGGTATGCAATATTTGTTCCATCACTTATACTTAGGTTTAACATCGAGGATCTTCCATCTGCTTCTCCTTCAGTCCAAGCATGAATTGTTTCATACATTCCAATGCCAGATTCAATATTTCCATCGCCAAATGACCATGTGAAATCAAGTAAATTTATTGGCACGTTATCGCTAGCTCTATATGCACTAAATTCAGTTGCTTGGTCTGTATTTAGGCACCAATCTGCAGGACACCACTCAGGTTTTTGACTTAATGATTGACCATTAATTCTTATTTCTATTACGGGTGTTGATTCATCAGTAATATTCATTGTCCAATTTAATTCATCACTCCATCCACCACCTATGTCTTGAACTTTTAATGTGACTGGGAAAATACCAACAGAGGTATAGGCTCTTCTAGGGTTTTTGAGTGTAGATGTACTTCCATCTCCAAAAGTCCACTCATAGGCGACAGGATCATCATTGTTTGGTAAACTTTCATTGTCCGTTGATAACCCCCATTTGTCTTCCCCTGATGCTGAAAATTGAATTTGATCCCATGTTTCTGCATCAAAAGTATTGATTGAACCAATTGCTTCTGGTTTCAAATTTTCCAAAAATATGTTTGGTAAAACTTGTGTATCGATTACTGAACCAGTTAATTCAACTAATCTTGTAACTATAGTATAAGTATCTGTTAATTGAGGTGTAAACCAAGAACTGAAGGTAACAGGTTGTCCTCCTCCAGCATTAACTCTAGATGTAGTCGAATCAACTAAATTGTTGGCTGAATCATAAACTTCTAGCAATACGTCAACTTTTTCAGAATATGCTTGAGATGTTACATAGGTGTCAACTTGGATTGTGTCAAACCCACCATCTCCATCCCTATCAGTATAATTTAACATTGGAGACGGGTTTAATGTTGGAGGGCCAGTAATTACATTTGCATCTATGCTTACTGATGATGTAGGGTATGATGTAAAGCCAGGAGGTAGTGTTGAATAACAATCTTCATAGTTACAATCGCTTGGAATTGATTCAAACCAAGTAATTGCGTATACTTCATCAGTCCCATTTCCAAATCCAGGAACTAATCCTGTTGCTTGCCCATAGTCAGGATTACCATCACCATTTCCATCAGGTCCTGGCAAAAAGTCCAGTGGAGTCGTAGTGACAATTCCATTGCTGTCTACGGCAGCTAATACTCCATCAAACAATGTTAATTCCGAAGTTAATCTAAGATTGAGTTTACCTGCATTTCCATCAGCAACCATTTTGAAAACAGCTAATCCCCAGCCTTCAATTACTACACTTGGACTTGTCCAAGGTTGTGACCAAGTAGTGTGCGTTTCAGATGGTTGAACTCTACAAACAGAACTAGAACCTCCACAGGTAGGCATCATGTCTATGCTGTCAAACCCGTATGGTGCTTGATCAGAATCTAATGTTGCGGCAACAGAGAAATTAGCCATAGCATCAGAAAAGGTATTTCCAATTGGTGAAGAAATTCCCCCTGGTGGGTTAGCCAATAAATTTGAAATTCCAAATCCACCACTAGCTTGGTCAGAAACTAGTTGTGACATGGCATTTGGGCCGCCTAGCATGTCGTGGAGATATAGCATGAATAGCATCCCTGCTCCATAATCTGAAGTGTCTTCTTTTTGATCCCACCATCTTATGCTTACGTCAGGACGACTTGTCCAAGCATTAATGTGCCCTCTTAGTGAACTATCCATTCCGAAGCAAAAGAAAGCAGCCATGTCCGCATTTCCTTCATCAACCCAAAGATATTCACTTGGATCAGCGTGATTATGTAATAAGTGTTGAAATTCGTGGGCAAGAATTACTTTCCCAAACGATCCACTTGTATCTGCAGCATCTACAAAAATAGATTCTTGGCTATTTGCGATTCCTGGAGAAAAGTAACCACCGGTACCTCCGCCTCCATCAATATCATAAATTACAATTTGAACTTGACAATTACCATCTCTATCAGGCATTGAACCAGAAAGGAATAAATTTGTTACTGTTGGGAATATTGTAGTTTCCCAGTCGGTAGCAAAACTGTTTAATGTTGCAATATTCACATTACTGCTGGTTCCAACTAAGAATGCAGCATTAGCAGTAACTTTCTCTGCAACAACATCTAATGAACCCCCAGAAATAGCAACATTTCCTGATTCTCCCTCAGTCCAATCGTCACCAGGACTCGGAGTACAACCCGGATGTGCTCTTCCCGAAGTTCCCGTTTGAATCGCATTAGAAACTGTGTTTTGTGAGTCAAATGGTTTTCCTGCTTCTGTGTATTTTGCTTTCATCCATCTTGATGCAGAATATACAGGTAATTCTTCTGAAAATAAATATTGTCTTCCATCAACATTTGGAATGAACTGATTCAAATCACCAATGACATATGGTTCCATAATTGGAGTTATTTCTTCTTGATTTTGCTCATTTTCTTCATTAGAATTAGCAGAAACTAATGGAGAGAAACTAGCACCTAAAAACATGAATAGCATTGCTAAAATTATTTTAGCAGAGTAATAATTTTCGCGCTTCGACATCAAGGACACCTGATAATCTCGATTAGAGATGACGTTCTGTTATCGAGGACGTATATAAGCCGCGTTGGAACATGTATCAGACATGCCAAGATGGCGTGTTGCATATTGTGTGATTTTCATGCTTCTAATTTTGCCAATTTTTAATGTTAATTCCACAATTGCATCAACAGAAAATAGCGATTCCATACAGTATTTAGAAGTTGTAATAGAGGATAATTTAACTCATAATATTAGTTCTTGGACTCAAGGGTTGTTAATACATGAGGGTTATCTCTATGAAAGCACTGGGAAAAAGGGATATTCAACACTACAAAGAATTAACATGAGTACTGGGGTTGTTGAAGAGATCTATAATCACAACGATTCAATTTTCGCAGAAGGACTTACTATTTATGATGGTAAATTAATACAATTAACTTATGTTTCAAACGTTGCATTTGTTTTTGATTTAGAATCATTTGATTTGATTGAAACTTATAATTATTCAGGAGAAGGTTGGGGTTTATGTGTAATGCCTGAATTTTTTGTCATGAGTAATGGAAGTAGTCAATTAAGTCTAAGAGATTTAGAAACTTTTGAATTAATTAATGTAATTAACGTGACTAAAAACGGTGCTCCGTTAATATATTTGAATGAATTAGAATGTGTTGAAAATTTTGTTTATTCTAATGTGTGGCTTACAGATGAAATTGTAGTAATTGATTTAGATTCGGGCAATGTAACAAGCTCAATTAACGCAAGTGGGTTACTAACTTTTTCAGAAGAGGAAAATGCAGATGTATTGAATGGAATTGCTTTTGATGCTAATAGTTCTGAATTTTGGGTTACTGGTAAGTATTGGCCCTATTTTTTCCAGGTAACATTTGAAGAAAAAGATGAATTAATTAATGAAAATAATAATGATAAAAATTTATCAAACTCTGAAAATGATGAAATAATTGATGAAAATCTTGTGGAGTCGGATAAATTTGTAAATTCATTAATTTTTTTGTTAATGGCATGTTTGATAATTTGGGTTTTTGACCTTAAACTTAGAGGAAAATCAGAAAAAACTCAAGTCCAAGAGCATAGTGGGGAGTAGTATGGATGAAGAAAGAGAACGCAAATTAGTTTCATTGCGTAATAGGGTGCGTTCACAATTAAAGTCCGATACTTCGAATAAAGAAATTAAAAAGCCAGGGCTGCTTGAGAAGGCAAATACAAAGATTTTAGAGAAAAATGAAGAGGTTCCTGTAGAAGAAGATATGACAATTTCTTTGAGTAGAATTGAACATGAATTTCAAAGATTTGCATCATCCAATAGAGAAAATGAAAAATTGAGAAATGTAGCTGCATTTTGTATTTTAGCGGGAGCAATCTTAGGGATGTTAAGTGGATTCATGCAGTTGACTGGGAACCCTGCAGAATTGGTAGAGAATTCGCAATTTTTTGCGATTGATGATGAAGTTGATGTTTCAGGAATCGTTCTATTTGAGGACGGTTCAGAGTTTGAAGGGATGATAATTGAAATTTATGATATTAATTCAGGTAAAAATTATGGCACTCAAGTTACTGGTGATGATGGTTTTTTCGTGTTTAAAGACGTACCACAAAGGCCTATGAGGATGGAATTTTCCGAAGAAGGTTTCATTTCGGTTCATGTTACATTTATGCCCGATAAGGCATATATCCATCATATTACTATGCATGAAGGTGAAGAAGAAGATATAAGTGAAATTGGCGATATAGCCGAAAGTGAATTGAATAAAATTGTACTTGTTGGCACTATTGTAGGTGTTTTTACAATATTATTTGCATTGTTAGGAGTACATGCTTATTTTGAAGTAAAAAGAGCGACTCATTATAGGAGAACATTGTATTTTGCTGGACTTTCAATGTTTAGTAGAGGATTAATAATTGTTGGTCCTGCACTGACTTTAATTGGAATGGGTTTTCTTACATTAGCTAAATATCAGTTTGCAGATCAGAATTTAGATTCATAGTTGGTTGTATTATGTATTTGATCACAGTAGAAGGGGGTGACGGTTCAGGGAAGGGTGAAGCGGTTCGAATGTTACGTAGAATTGCATCTGATGAATTTGCATTTAGTGGTGTTCATTTAACACACGAACCTCGTAGGCATTCAAAATTAGGGATGTTGGCAATTAATGCGGTTAGAGTTGGTGATCATACTCCCATGGAAGAGGCAGGACTTTTTGCGGCAGATCGTGTTGATCATTCACGTAGTTGGATAGAACCTCTATTGGTGGAAGGTGGTTTAGTCATAAGTGATCGGAATATACATTCATCTTTGGTTTATCAAGGGGTTGTTGGGGAATTGGGCCTAGAAACAGTTGCACAAATGAATTCAGCAGCATTAATACCAGATTTGGTAATTTGGATAGATTGTGATCCTGAGAGAGCGATGCGTAGAATTAATTCTGGAACTTTGCGTAGTATTTCATTAAGTAAGACCGAGTATTTTGAAACCACAGAAATCCAGAAAAAAATAAGAAAGGGATTTAGTGATTTATTGTCAGGTGAAATTAAAGTCCCTCCTCCTTTTGACTCAAGTTTGATTGTAGGTCCAATAAAAAATGAAGACTCACTTGATGAATTAGAAAAAGAATTGAAAAATGTGTTAAGGACATTTGTCCAATCACGGCCACAACCAATGAATACAGACCCTGGCTTGGTTGATTTAAAGTCCTTGAAAAGATTAATTGAAGTTGTAAAATCTCAAAGCACATTACCTGGTTTTGAACAACCAGATCATGTTACATCAGAGAGCTTTTTAGAAAATTTAAGTCCAGCAGAATGGTTTGCAAAGGCTGAGAAAAATTGGGATCCCGCTACTGCAAAATCACAAAATGTGGCTTCTACACCAGTTAATTTCTCAGTGGCATCTATTGTTGGGACTCTTTCATTAATTGGAACAACAGATGTAGCAAGAATGCGAAGGAGAATGGGCCCTGTACGTTTTGTTACAGCGAGACATTCTCGAAGGATTTTGAAATGGTTAGAAGAAAATCGATGGGTAAATAGACAACAACTACATGTTCCTTTTCATGATGGTGCTAGTTTTCGTTTAAGGGCTGAATGGATTGGATTTGGTAAAGTGATGATGGCATTATTGCCATTAATTCAATCATTAAATTCTTGGAGGAGGAAGAATAAGGATTCTGATTGGTCTGAGGCGATGGCTGATTTAATAAAATTCGCAGAAGTAGATCAAGATTTTTCTTTGGCAATTAATTCAGTTTTTGATAGATTGAAGTTATTAGGTTCAGGCGTTCCAGGAAATAAAATTCCTAATGATTATTCTTCACTCATATCTTGGTGGAATTCTTCCGAAGGTTGAACAAATCTTGCATTCGCAGGTAATAATACTTGACTTTCATCTTTAAATTTTGATGGTTTCGCACTTAAAGATGCACAAAAGAACCACATAAACCCCATTCCAAAAAGAGCTCCGGTGATAATTCTTCTTAGTGAGCCTGATTCATAATTACTAATGGCCTGAATTCCTCCATCAAATAAAATTGGTAATACAGACAAACATCCGATACCCCAAAATAATAAGTTTCTTTGATTTCTTTCATATATTTTATCTAATTTTTCATCAGGTATGATACTGAACATTGAATCTTTGATGGTCCATCTATTGTGTCCTGTTCTTGTCCAAATAATTCCAATTAAGAATACACCCAAAAAAATACCGAGATCCCTAGTACAAACGGGCATCTGATTTCCATTTATCTCCCAACTTCTTTCACTTTTTTGATGACAGTTTAAATCACCAAACGCGTATATTGCAGCAGCATAAGGGTTTAATTCACTCCATGAAAAAAACCCATGCTCTTCTTGATTATGTCCAATTTTTCCATTGTCTGAAGTTTGTTTATTTCCCCATGAAAATGAGCCTGATTCAGTCATATAGTCTAATGCATTAGCTCTTCCTGATAATTTAGGAACTGTACCTTCTTCTAAAGTCAAAGGGGCGAGAAACATTGAAAAAAATATAAATCCACTAATATATGTGACCCATAATCCAATTTTCTTTTCTCTTGATCTGTCTTCAAGGCCGTTTTTCAACACAAATCTGCGAGATTAAAATAGGGTATAGTAGTTTGCATTTTTTTAACATTAAATGCGATAGTCGTTATATGTATAATCTCTAAGGTGTATTTGTGAGAGATAATTCTATCCGGCCTAATGAATTAATTTCTGATGAAGAAGTAAGGGGATGGGTACGTAGAAAAATGGGTTGGAAAGAAGCATTTCAAACTGGGATTGTATTGGGTGTAGTTGGATTTGTTTTTACATTTATTTTACATCTTTATTACATCGCTTTAAATCCTGATTTAATTTTAAGGGGCTTCAAAGTTGCTTTTGCATCTTCATTATTTCTTACTTTTTCTGGCACTATTTGCTTTAAATTAGTAGGTAAAAAAGTATGGGAAGGGCATCAAGGATTAGATCCAATAGAGGTGTTGAAAAATGTATTATCTCCTATTGAGAAAAAGGCAGAGAAATTACTTTGGAGTCCTGTAAGGACATGGAGTATTAAAACGCATGTACGTAGTGAAGGAATTGGAACAACAGTAGATTTACATGATTTAGATGTAAAAACAGGTAAGGCAGTAGTTGAAGTATTAATTGCAGTTAGGAATAAAGTGGGAAGAATTAGATTAGTTACTGGAAGGGGAAA
>NZKH01000056.1 GCA_002692465.1 Methanobacteriota archaeon
GTTTGTTAAAAAATCATAAATTTGATTCAAGCCTCCTCGAACTAAATCTTAAAGGTCGTACTTTTGATAAACTTGTATTGCCTAAAATCAAAAAACAATTGCTCGAAGATAATATATTTTCAATTATTTCGAATTCTAAAAAACTTAAATCAATGGGTGTTGAAACAAATCGTGGTATTATGCTAGCAGGACCTCCAGGTGTAGGTAAATCTTTGACGATTGATGCAATAATTTCTAAAATTAATTGTACTGTTCTTTATGCTAATCATCGTGCAGTGGTTGGTGGCACAGCATGGCTTTTTGATATAGCACGCCGTTATGCCCCAACAGTTTTAATTTTAGAAGACATAGATGCACTTGGAATTACTTCTCAAAGAAGTTTAGGCTCTGGAGGGCCAATGTCAACTCTTCTAAATTGTATGGATGGAATTGAAAGTAATGACGGAGTGATTACCATTGCTACTAGTAATCATCCAGAGCATTTAGATTGGGCTTTAGTGAATAGACCAGGTCGTTTTGATATTCGACTTGATTATCCATATCCAGATAAAAAGGTTCTCAAAGACATTTTTGAAATAAAATTAAAACCCTTTGATTGTGAAAATGACGTGAACCTTGATAAATTAATTCAGAAGATTCCAAAAGGATTTACAGGTTCGCACATTCATGATGTTGTTAATCAAGCAAACTATATTTGTGTACAATCTTTAAATGGTTCGCAAAGTTATAAACTTACTCAAAAATCATTAGAAGATGCATTAGAACGTACAATTCATAATTTCAAAGTATTTTTGAATGAACGTAAAATCAGTCCACAAGATTTGACAGGAACTGATGATTCTGTAGATTCTTTATTCATGTAATTTGAAAACTCATTCATTTTTAATTAAATGATATAATGTTCTGACATGAACACCAGTTGCTCCATGTGCAACTGTTGCGTTTGTTGAAGCACCCCATGCAGTTCCAGCAATGTCTAGGTGTGCCCAAGGATATTGTTCAGCATCTTTATCATCACTCATTTTTGGAACAAATTGTTTTAGGAATGCGGCAGCAGTGTTAGATCCTCCCCATCGAGATGTTCCTAAATTTCTAACATCAGCAATTTTTGATCCAGTCATTTCTTTTTCAAATGCAGGTAGTAATGGCATTGGCCAAGCTAGTTCGTCAACTTGTGCCCCCATTGCACGGATTTTTTCAAGTAATTCATCATTATTTGACCAAAGACCACTTGCTTCGTGCCCTAAAGCGACAACACAAGCACCAGTTAGTGTAGCTAAGTCAATTATGAATTTTGGATTAAATTCTCCAGATTTCCATAATCCATCAGCTAATACATTTCTTCCTTCAGCATCAGTGTTTAGAACTTCGATTGTTTTTCCAGAATATGTTGTAATTACGTCCCCAGGTCTGTAAGCATTAGCACTAGGCATATTTTCTGCCATACAAGAAATACCGATGATATGTTCAGAATGCCCATTGGCATGTAGTGCTTGCATTAGCCCAAAAACAGTTGCAGAGCCATGCATGTCATATTTCATTTCATCCATACTTGCTCCAGGTTTAAGTGAAATTCCGCCCGTGTCAAATGTAATACCTTTACCAACAATTATCGGGGGGTTTCCCTTACCTTTTGCTGGTTTATTGATTTCAAAAATAACCATGCAAGGTTTTCTACTACTTCCTTTTCCAACATTTTCAAGACCACCCATTTTATTTTCAAGAATACCTTCCCAATCAATTACAGTAAGTGAAACATTCTTTTTTCCTTTAGCCCATTCTTTTGCCATATTTGCATAAGCCATTGGATATAGATCATTTGGAGGTGCATTACCTAAGTCTCTAGCTAGATGTACACCAGTTGCAATATTTTGACTCTCTTCACATAATTCACTCAATGATTTTACATTTTTTGGAGTACATTGAACATGTAAATTATAAGGTGAATCATCATTATCATCATCATCGTTTTTTGAGAGATATTTATCATATTTATAATCTCTAAGAATCATACCCTCTACAAATGCATTCATTGTATCTAATTTCCAATCTGATGAAAATCTCAAAGTAAGTGTTTTACCATGTTTTTTGTTAAGTTTAGCAAATAATTTAGCACCTGTGTCTCTAGCAATTTTTGTTGTAATTTTATCTTTTTTACCTAATCCAACAATTACAGCTTTGTTGCCCCCACCGAATACATTCATAGTTTCTTCCGATTTTCCAGTAAAATCTTCACTACTTAGAATCTTTTTAATTAATGTTCTTGTTAGTCTATCAGCATCATTCATTGTTTTACTTGGGGGTTTTTCACAACCCTCAAAACAAGGTAAAATTAAAGTCCCGTTTAGAGATGAAATTTCTTCTACTTGTATTTTCATTGTATCACTTGATGGGTCCATCAAGTTCGACTATTCAAAGTCGGCGATTAATATCGTCTTCTATTCCAACTGGCCGCTAATAAAAATACAAGAATTATGGCTGTCGGGTCAAAAATTAATGACCCACCAAGAAAGCTATCTTCTTTCTCAGAAAAGATATAAATTAAATCATCAGAAATATTTTCATTAACCCATTGAGATGAATCAATAACACGTTTTTGATAATATAATTCAAAATTGCCGCTTTCAATTAATGTTAGGTTAGATGCATCTAATTTCACATTTGAACTATTGGTAGCATTTACTGAAAAATTGCTTGAACTCCACAATATTGCACCAGAGTCATCAACATATTGTATTGTAGCATTAGAAGTAGTTGCATGACCTAAATTTTTAACGTTTAGATTGATTTCTACACCCTCATTAATTTCCATTGAAGTGACATTTAATCTGGCTCTCCAATACCATACATTATCGATTAAATATCTCATAACATCCATTTCTTCACCAAGTCGTTCATCTAAGGATTCAAAAGAGCCAGGAACAAATTGCTCATCATCGGTTTCGAAGGTGAAAGTAGGGAAACCCATAACTCCGTAACCATAGTCACGGCTAGTTCCACAGTTTGGATACAAACCTTGGTTTGCATTTTGAATTGGGATGTCTGAGATATTAGCATGAACGTCATCGCGAATATGATGGAACAACTCCCAATCTGATGGTTGCTCAGGCCATTTACCCCAGGGATACAGCATTATCCAAACTCCAGTATGCATTGTTACATAGAGATCTGCATCTGGAACGACAGTATTCATATAAATCGAATTAGCAAGAGTTTCAGATTCACTAAATGCACTACTTCCAGGTTGTGTAGTTGGACATGTATTCCAATAATGGTCATAGTTACGATTCAAATCTACTTGGTTGATATTCCAGCGGGTATCAAAGTCATTACCATCTGGGTTTAACATTATTAGAATGTGCACTTCCGAATTTTGCAACACTCGAATTGCTTCTTCATTTCCCTCTACCCAGCCATTGATGTACCATTTTGCTGATAGCCATGCAAGAGCAGTACCTAGGTATTCATTGCCGTGGTGGCCTCCATCGATGTATATGATTTCTTTAGGGCTTCCATCCGCCTTTGTTTCCAAAGACCAATCAGACAATCTAACAACCCAGAGGCTCTTCCCAAGTTCTGATTTACCAACATCAGCCAAATCAACAATGTCTGGGTGTTCGTCTGCCCATTCATTTACTTCAAGTGTCATAGCAGCCCAAGTCATGTGAACGTGATTATCAATTGGTTCACCAGGCCATGAACTTTCAGCCATATTGACATTTGAAAATAATGAAGCAGAAATAAAAAAAGAAAGAAGAATGATACATCTTAATTTCATATTTTCACCTATTGTTCATTTACCCATTTTTCATATTCAATATTTGCATTTGCTGGTATTCTCATTATGCATGGCACCTCGTATGGGTGTAATTCTTTAATTCTGTTTTCAACCTCATCTATTTTACTTTTTTCAAATTTTATTAAACTAACAGTTTCATTTTCTTTAATTAGTTTATTTTTCCAATTATAAATACTATTAACAGGGAAAAAATTAGCGCAGGAGATTAATTTTTCATTTAATAATGATTTACAAAGCTCTTCCGCGTCATTTTTATTTGCATGGGTTACGTATAACAAACCTAGTCCCATGTTTATCTGCTAAAGGTGTAACTACAATGTAATTTTGGTTTGTTAATAGTTATTATTCAATAATGACTCGGGTGCACATGGCCAGTGAAGATGAAGCCGTAGAATCTATTGAAGAAGAGGTAGATTATTCAAAATGGACTGATGAACAATTAGTTGAAGCAGGTTGGACAGCACAACAAGTCGTTGATTTAAGGTTAGAAAACACAGAAGCAGAAGCAACTGAGGACGAACCAGAAGCAGAAGCAGAAGCAACTGAGGAAGAACCAGAAGTAGAAGCAGAAGTAACTGAGGAAGAACCAGAAGTAGAAGCAGAAGTAACTGAGGAAGAACCAGAAGTAGAAGATGATGAAGAAGCATTTGAAGTTAGATTAGTTGGAGGATTATCGGTACTCAGAGATAGTCATGATCCGTTATATGTTATGCAGGCGATTACAAATCTTGCATCTACCGCGGTGATTGCTTGGACAATGATTTCATTACTTCTAGGATGGAAAAATAATGAACCCGCAAACAATGGTTGGTGGGTTTTAATTGCATTAATCTTAGGGATAGCCGTTTTATTAGTCGTTATTTTAGAGGCTTTCTTGAGTCATGATAGGGAATTAAAACAGAAATTATCTAGGTTTTCACGTTGGACACAATATTTCATGACAGCGTGGTTAGTCGGCTTATTTATTTGGGTTTCAGGAGATAATGGACCTGATTTAAGAGGGGCAGAACCACTGCTTGAAATGTCAGTAATTTGGGTATTATTATTTGTAATAATTGAATTTGTGAATAGATTTAGATTAGGAAAAATGGAATGGAAGGGCGGACGAGATTTACTAACATTAATGCAATCAAGTGTTAGTGGATTAACTAGTGTTGTTACTGGTTCTGAAATAAATCAAATGAAAGCATCGAGTCGTTCAGTAATGGAAGGAATTCGTTGGGTTTTAGATTTCTTTAGTTTGTTATTTTTCATGACAATTGTGATTTTAACTACAGGCTCAACTGTTACAACTATGGAAGAAGCACTTAGTTTCCTTCCAATGGGTTTAGATTCTCATGGCATAGATGTAATTGTTAAACCAGCATTATGGCTTGGATCAATATATTTACTGATCTTTTTGGCACACACATGGTTAAGGATTCGTCCAGAAGAATTAGAATCATAATACCATTGGTGTTTTAATGATTAAAATTAGAAAAATACTAAGTAAAAGAGCAAAAATAATTTTTCTTAGATTGTTTGCTCTATGGGTTGTTGTTGTTTTATCAATTCAAGTTGTGGCACCTAATCCAATAGTCAAAGAAATGCCTGAAAATTGTCCTGAAAATAGTAGAAATTGCGTGAGGGTTGATTATGATGGTTCTTCATACAGATATAATAATTTAGAGCCACCGGTGATATCGGCATCTACCTCAGAAATTAATCAGGTGATTATAACCTGGTTTTCCGACTCTCGAGGGACAATATTGTTTAGTTCTGTTGATGAAAATACTAGTAGTCATTTTTTACATATTAAGGAATATACAGATTTTTTCTTTTTCCCTGACGATATTTATGTTAATTCTAGTTGTTTAGAAAACAGCAATCAATCTGTAGTTACATTACAAAGTCAAAGTAGATTGGGAAATGGTGATTTGGGAGTAAATTTTGAAAGGTTATCTGAACTAATATCGTATTTAAATAATTATTCTTGGTCAGGAAATAGTTGTGATTTTAGATAATTAATTATTTCAACTTTATTCTGTAACGATGCATTATGAAGATGGACTCTAGCGCTGCAGCTAAAGATGCAGGTTTGGTTTTAAGCGATAGAACAGTAAAAGGCATTACAAGAAAGAAGGTAGAAGTTAAAGCAAAAGGAAAGGATGAAAAAGATACTTTTTATTGGGATTATTTTGAACCAAATGGGAAAAAATTGCAAAATGAAGACAGAATTAAATTTTTCAATTCTTTAGTAGTACCTCCTGCTTGGGTAGATGTGTGGTTTTGTCCAAATAGAAAAGGCCACATCCAAGCAACTGGAAAAGACGTTAAAGGGAGAACTCAATATAGATATCACCCTGAATGGATAAAAAAGAAATCTGACTTGAAGTTTTCCAATATTGATGAATTTGCAAAATATGGACTTGTTAGTATTAGGGATAGAGTTTCAGATGATTTAAAATTAGAAAAAATGAATAAATATAAATCAACTGCATTAGTAATTAGATTAATGGATTTATTCCATATTAGAGTTGGTTCAGATCAATATGCTAAAGAAAATGATTCATATGGTTTAACAACTTTAACCGAAGGTCATTGTATTCCAGTTACTGGAGATGAAGCAGAAGGAGAAATCGATCAGATTTTTGATTTTACAGGTAAATCTGGCAAACATTGGCGTTTATTGATTGAGGACGATGACCTTGCAAAAATGATTCAAGAATCCAGATTAATAGGGGACGATAAAAAAGAAGATAAATCCGATGATACTCAAGATTTGTTTATGTTCTTAGATGATAATGATGAGCCTAAGGATCTAAAAGCAGAGCATATTAACGAATATTTAGATGGATGTACTGATGCTGAAACAAAATATACCGCTAAAGATTTTCGAACATGGGCTGCTTCATGGAAAACAGCCGCACGCCTTGTTATGATATCTGAAGCAACGTCAGAAGAAATTAGCCAAATTCCGAAATTATTGGATGATGCAGAAAAAAAAGTAGAAGGAACAGATTGGGCAGACTATCCAATTATTTTTTGGAAAGGTGTTCATTTGAGAAGAGCGCATGGCCTTGCTAAATTAGCTAAATCAGAAAAATTACCCGGTTCTACAGATAAAGAGCGTTTAGCATCAATGTTGGCTGTAATTGATACAGTTGCAGGTGATTTAGGAAATACTAGGGCAGTTTGTCGGTCATCTTACATAAGACCGATGATAATGGATGATTGGGAAAATAGAACATTCATTAAAAATTGGAATTCAGTAAAGAATATGAAATTGGAAATTGGACTTTCAAAAGAAGAATCAATTACTGCAACTTACATGAATGAATTTGAAGAATAATCAATTATTTTGGATGGGTGAAATTACCTTCTAAATTTTTCCTAATCGCCTTTGAATAACCCTTTTGGGAATTTAATTTAGAAGCAATTTTATCAATTCTGGCCAATTCTTTTGTTCTTTCATACCCTCCTAAATCTTGTACCACTCCAAATTTTATTGCTGGTTTAATACTATATCCTGGCATTACTTCACCCAAACTGAAAGGAATCTTGCCTGGAGTTACAATATTAGCTTCTCGAATTAAAGAAGTGGTACAAGATTTAGCCAATGTATGATAAAACTCGGGCTTTTCTGCTAATTGATTAGTTCTTTTACAAAGTTGTAATAACATCGCTTCTCTTTTTTCAGGTAAAGTAGCACAAGGCAATAGATAAGTTTCATTTTTTCTTAGATTAGTTCTAAGCCATAATAAGTCATGTTCAGTTGCCCATATTTGAATTAGTGTAAAACTTCTCCATAAACCGGTCCAAGGGTGAAATTTTTGGCCTTTTTTCCTTCGAACTTCAAAAGAACAAGTCAAAAACTTCTCATTTTTAAATTCAAAAGTAATCATTGTATGTGCTAGTGCTTTAAATTTATGAATATATTCTACAATATAGTAAAGTCCAATTAAATCATCAAGGTGATATTCTTCTTCATTCCATTTTACATCATGATCTTTTGATGACCTCCATGTAAAATCTCTGACATTTTTAATTTTTACAACACGTCCATCAACAGTCACTGATGCTGTTTTCGCATTATCTGAAACCCAATCTCCTTCATTAGAAGGCTTTCTAGGTGCAACTTTGATATACCACATTGAAATTGGTAAACTAATCAAAAAAACTCCTAGAATAATCAATAGCCAATGCCACCAGACCATAACAAGAGAATCTTGGCATTACAATTGAACTTTTGCTAAAAAATATTGATTTAATCTAAAATATATGAAAATATGATTGGTGCGACAATTGTTGCATCACTTTCAATTACAAACATTGGTGTTTCTGTAGATAATTTTCCCCACGTGATTTTTTCACTCGGAAGGGCTCCAGAATATCCCCCGTAAGACGCTTTAGATTCACTTATTTGTGCAAACCAACCCCAAAGAGGTACATCTTCTCTTAAATCTTGATTTAACATTGGAACAACACAGATTGGGAAATCTCCAGCGATACCACCTCCAATTTGTAGAAAGCCTATCGGTGAATCTAAATTTTTATACCAATTTGCAAGATGAATCATGTATTCTGTACCACTTTTAACCGCATTTGTTTTACAATTATTTGAAAGGCAATGGGCAGCAAAAATATTTCCAAGAGTAGAATCTTCCCAACCTGGAACGTAGATCGGAATATTTGCTTTTTTTGCTGCTATTAACCAAGAATTTTCAGGAGAAATATCCATTTCTAATTCCTCAATAATGGCGAAAATATGTTCATGAGGAAATGCTGATTTTGATTTCCATTGCTCTAAAATTTTGGATTCTATATGTCTTATAGCTTCATTCTCGGGAATACAAACATCGGTAATTCTATTGAATCCCTCATCATAAAGTTGTTTTTCCTCTTCAATGGAGATATTTCTCCAATTTTTTATTTTTTTATAGGAATTTTGGGCTACAAGATTGAATAAATCTTCTTCTAAATTAGCACCAGTACAAGTTATTGCGTGAACTTTTCCAGCTCTAATTAAGGGTGCTAAAGATTTCCCGATTTCCGCAGTACTCATTGCACCCCCTAATGTAATCATTAATTTCCCATTTGAATCAAGAAAATTTTTCAAACTAATAGCACATTTTTTGATTTCTCCAGCATTAAAGTGATTGAAATGAGTATCAACAAAATTTTGAATATTGTTAATTTTTGAATTTTTTGTGAAGCGAGATATAGATTCTCTATTGTGGATTACTAAATTAGGTAATAATTTACCCAATTCATCTTCAATTTGATTAGCTATTTCTTCAGAATCTGTATTTCCACATGTAAAAACATCAATTGCCAATAAACCCGTTTCCGAATAACAATGTGCCGACACATGACTTTCATCAATTAAAACTACAGCTGCAAACCCCAATGGAGAAACACTGCCATCAAAGTTTTCTACGTGGGAATGTATTCTTCTAGCATTAGAATTATCAACAATAATTTCTAAGATTTTTAAGACATCATCACCATTTGCATTAAATGCCCCACTACAATCCAAAATCACGTGCTTTCCAAGGGGCAATTCATCCATAATTTTCACCTTATATTCATACTATTTATTTTTGCAGCAATTATTTTTGTTACCAACATTGCAGCAGTAAATTGTGTCAAATTTGAATCCTTTTGAGGAACAATTTCGTTTACATCAGCACTAATTACATCACATTTGCTCAATAAGGTTTCAATGGTTTGAATTGCATGCCAAAAAGACAAACCTCCAGGTACTGGAGTTCCTGTTGCGGGAACTAAATAACCATCTAAACCATCTATGTCAATTGTTAAATGTACAGGCCCCTCAATATTTGATATTTTATTCAACCATTCATTCCAATATTTTTCTCCTGAACAAGGTGCCATGATGTCTTTACAAAACCATGTATTTATTCTAATATCGGAATTAATTTTATCCAATTCTTCCTTAGAATAGGCCCTAATTCCAATTTGGAAAACTTCTATTGCTCCTGCATCTAATGCTCTTGAAATAGCACATGCATGTGAAAATTCTTCGCCGTCTAATTCATCCCTTAGATCAGCATGTGCATCAATTTGTACTATTGTTACTGGTTTTTCAATTGCTTTGATAATTGCAGGTAAAATTCCATGCTCTCCTCCAAGAAAAATTGGGAATGCTTTTGTTGAAAATTGTTTTTGAACATATTTTCTAATATTTTCTTGTTGTTCGATTAATGAATTCCCTTCCCCATCCCAAGGTTTTACGGTTTTTATTTTTGCACCGGCAGGCAAATCTTGTTTTAATAAATCATCATATAGTTCTACTTGGGTACTTGCTTCAATACAAGCAGCAGGTCCATTTTCTGTACCTTGTCCGTACGATGTTGTCAATTCATAAGGTATTGATGCGACAATAATATCTGGCTTTTCATTACTTTCAGGAAGCCCCAAAAAATTTCCAATTATCGCACTTTCATCCATTCGCTCAAACACACTCGGTAAATTTTACAAAATAATGTTCACGGTGGCATAAATTTGTTAATTTTTGATGATAATCATACAATTGTTGATAAATCAGGGCTATCACATACTATACTGTCGGGCGATATGATTTCGCCGAAATAGGTGGTTAGATGGGACTTGCGATACATGAATTAACAGAAGCAATTCGTCAAAATATTGATGAAGAAATGGATCCTTTAGTTGCTGAATCAATGGCAGAACATGCTCTAGGTTTCTTTGGATATTATGATAGAATAATTGATAATGCTTTAGAACCAACTGATAGAAATTTATTCTATATGTTCCAAGATTATGAATTATTGACAACTGAATCCGAAGAGACGACATTATGGGATGGTCGTGAATGGAGGATTCATTACTGGAAATTTAAAGAAGGACTAAGAGAAAAAGTTCTTGCTAAAATGAATGAAGAAGAAGTGGAAGAAGAAACAGATCCTTATGCGGATTTATATACAGATATTAGTGATAGGATTTGGAGGCATGGAGAAGATCTTGATGCACCGAAAGGGGCATTTTCAAAAATTATTTGATTTAGATACAATAAGCCGTAGGAATTGTATAGTTCATAATTCATGGTATTAATATGGAGAGAATAAATAGGCATAAATTTGCAATTTTAGTGGCTTTTTGTATTGTTTTAGGATTATTTTCTCCACTCGCTCTTGCTGATGAAGAGATTGAATTAACATCGACAATTAATTCAAATTGGTTGGGAGAAGATAGTCATGGATATATTGTTAAATTTAATAGAGCACCTACAGCTAATGAATTAGGAGATATTGTGGTAAAATCGAATCATTATTCTGTTAATCAACAAGATGTTAACCAAACAAATTTTAGTTGGGGAGAGGGATTAGGTATTTTGGAAATAAATGAATATTCAATTGTACTTCCAAATAAAATCTCATATGGTGACCAAGTAGATATTGAAGTTTATATTAATGAAACAATTATTTCATCTAGAACATTTAAACCAGTAATTTGGACTCAACCGATTGCAGACCACGAAGTGACTTTATCCACTCAATGGGAATTAGATCAATCGGAATTTTCAGCGCAGGGCGATGATAATTATTTATTATTCTTCGATGGACAAGGATGGCAAAAAAGAACTGGTTCAATTTTAGTAGCAAACGAATTGGGAAATGGGACCCTTCTTCTAAATGAGTCTAATGATGATGGTAATGTTTTATTTAATTTAAATTTAGATTCAGTTTGGAGAAATGAAACTACAATTGATGGAATTTTAACAGAAAGTGAATTTGAGATGAAGGGCGATGGTACTGTTAGTTTGTATGATAATTCTGATGGTGATATGTATGTTAATGTAACAGTATTAGATGCACTGATAAATCGTTCAATGACTTCTGGAATGGTATCTGAAGAATTTTCAATTAGTGGTTTTGGTGAATTGAGTATGAATCAAGAAGAAGAAGATTCATCAACGAGTTTAGAAGGAGCAATTTCCCTTTTTAAATTAGAATATTATGATGTTAA
>NZKH01000057.1 GCA_002692465.1 Methanobacteriota archaeon
AGGAGTAAGTTTAGCTTGTTTGAAAGCATCTGCTAAATTAAGTAAAAGATCTGAATGGGAACACATAAGTCATTTGATGAATACAAAACCTAGCATCCCTGTCCCAATGATGAACATACTAAATGGAGGAGCACATGCATCAAGTGATGTTGACATTCAAGAATTTATGGTAATTCCTCACGGTTTTGATGATTTCCCATCAGCCTTTAGGGCCGGAACAGAATGCTATCATTCATTAAAATCAGAATTAAAAAAGGATGGTTTACTTACAGGAATTGGAGATGAAGGTGGTTTTGCTCCGAATTTACCTACAAATGAACATGGATTGGAATATATGGTTAGGGCAATTGAAAGTGCAGGTTATAGTACAGAAGAAATAGGAATTGCGTTGGATGTAGCAGCATCCGAATTTCACTCAAATGGAAAATATAAATTTGATAAAAGAGATATTAATGGTGAAGAATTAATTGAGATTTATAGTAGATGGATAGATAAATATCCATTGTTAAGTATAGAAGACCCTTTTGATGAAGATGATTGGGATTCGTGGGAGCGATTAACTAGAAATGTGGGTAATAATTGCCAAATTGTTGGTGATGATTTGTATGTCACTCAAGTTAAAAGATTACAAAAGGGAATTAAATTAAAATCTTCAAATTCTATCTTAGTAAAATTAAATCAAGTCGGGACAGTTAGTGAAACCTTTGAAACTTTAAAACTAGCATGGGACGCTAAATTTTCAACAGTAATCTCTCATCGTTCAGGAGAAACATCAGATACGACAATTGCAGATTTAGCCGTAGGGAGTGGTGCAGGGCAAATCAAAACTGGAGCCCCAGCTAGAAGTGATAGGACTTCAAAATATAATCAAATATTAAGAATTTCAGAGAAAATAAATAATTATGCAACACCCTTTAAGAGGTGATAATATTCAATCAAAATCCATACTCAAAATAATAGCAGCCCTAATAGTTTTAATTTTAGTTGCTGGAGTAATTAGGGAGGTCTCGCCTTATATCTTTAAACCAAAACCATCAACCCTTGATGAAGAAATTCAAATCGAAGAGGTGGCAAACGGTTTGGGAAAACCAACTTGCTTATCATGGATTTCAGATGAGTGGTTATTGATTTGTGATACACATACACAATCTATTTTAGCGCTTGAATTATCTGAAAATATATTTTCAGAACCACAAGTAGTAATATCAAATTTAAATAACCCACATGGAGTTTTATTGTGGAATGATTTTGAAAACAACACCAAAAAAATATTTGTTAGTCAAGCGGGCTCACTAAATTTTTGGGAAATAACAGGAGGAGATACACCTCTTGAATGGGAATTAGGAAATTTAGAAACTGTAGTTGAGGGAGTTGCAACAGGTAACCACCAACAAAATGCAATTATTGAAGGACCAAATAATACTTTATTTTGGCATTCTGGGTCAACATGTAATGTTTGTGAAGAAGAAGATGAAAGAAGCGCAACAATAATTGAAATAAACCCTGCTAATGGGAATTATAGCATCATTGCTACAGGAGTAAGGAATTCTTTTGATGGCGTATGGGTGCCAGAAATAGGGTATATCTTTACAGACAATGGTCACGATTGGAGTGGCGAATCTTATCCACCAGAAGAAATCAATTTACTTGAAATTGGCGGATTTTATGGGTGGCCAAACGTAACAGAAGAAAATCCAGTACCTTTAGGAAGCATTCCTCCGATTGGTAATTATACTCCTCACTCATCAGTAAATGGTATAGATTTGAGGCCCCAAAATTCTTCATTACCGGGAGGGAATGTCACATTATATGCCACAGTTTTTGGATCTTGGAACACCGTGATTCCCGTGGGTAAAGAAATAATTAGGATCGATTTGATTCCAGATTCTTCACACCCACAAGGTTGGGGAGTTGAAATTACTGTAGTTATTGAAAATTTAGCAACTCCATTACCATTAACGTTTCATCCGAATGGTGATTTATATTTTGCAGAATATGCGCATGGTACTTTATACAGACTCACTTAATGATTCAACCATTTCTTTAACCTTTTACATCCTTCTTCTATGTTTTCAATACTTGTGGCATAAGAAATCCTAACTAACCCCTCGCCTTTTTCCATTAATGATCCTGGAATTAAGTGTACACGAGCTTCTTCCAGAGCTCTTTTTGCGAATGTCATATCATCCATTCCAGTTTCTGTAATGTCCATTAAAACATAAAATGCACCTTCTGGGGTGGGCACATTAATGCCTTTAATTCCCTTTAATTCTTGAATTATTTTCTCTCTTCTTTCACGAAAAGCGTTAGTCATTTCAGCAACTTCATCATGACAGGAAAGTGCTAATTCAGCTGCAGGCATTAAAAAAGTAGGAACATGTGTTGCCGCATTTGCATGGCATTTGAATAAAGCACTCATAGCATTTTCAGGGCCCGTTACAAAACCCAATCTCCAACCAGTCATTGCCCATGATTTAGACCATCCCCCAATCACTATTGTTCTTTCAAAACCTCCAGGTAATGTTGAAGGAGATACGTGAGGCCAATCTACCCAAGTCATTGTAGCATAAATTTCATCAGATAAAATCCATAAATCATATTTTTCAGCAAACTCAATTATTTTTTTTATTTCATCAGGAGTGTATACTGCACCAGTCGGATTATTGGGGGAATTCATCAGAATCATTGTTGTTTTATTTGAAATTGCAGCTTCCATTGCATCAAAATCGGGATGATAATTATCTCTTCTAACCGGGACATGCACAGGAGTCATACCTAGTAATTTTATTTGGGCATCATAAGTTGCCCATGAAGGAGAAAGAAGCATTATCTCATCACCTGGGTTTCCTAATCCCATTAAGGCATAAAGGATAGTTTGTTTGCAGCCAGGAGCGATCAATATTCGTTCCATTGATGCATTAATATTGAATTGCTGCCTCAAGTAATTTGCAACAGATTCACACAGGCTTTCTGAACCCGGTTGTCTAGTATAGAATGTTTCTCCATTTTTTAATGAATTAATCGCTTCATTACGAATAATTTCAGGAGTTATAAAATCAGGCTGTCCTACTGTAAATCGAATTACGTCAGGGGGTGGTGCAGTAAAAAATGACGCAAACCCTACTCCGACATCCTCAATATTTTTATTCAAAGACGGCATTATACATCTCCTTGAATTACTCGTGAGCGAACACAGCCCTTCAAGGTGCTGTTATTAATGAATAATCTATTTCAAATACTATGAGTAATCAAACCAGACCAAAGCACGGATAGCAAAGCTTGGCCATGCCGGGGATTGCAAATCCTCTTACCTGGGTTCAAATCCCAGTCCGTGCTCCATTTGTATGATTAAAAGATACAAGATATAAAAAGTCAAATTTGTTGGCACTACATGATGTTAGAGATTAACGACCTTCATCGCGGATTTGGAACAGGGGCAAATCGAATAGAAGTTTTGAAAGGTATAGATTTGAAAATGAAGAGGGGCGAATTAGTAGCATTAATGGGACCATCTGGTTGTGGCAAATCAACATTATTGAATATTATTGGCGGGTTACTTGCAGCAGAAAAAGGAAATATAAAATTAGAAGAAAGAAATTATGGAATTAAAGGACCATCCTCTGTAGTAGATGTTCGTAGACACAAAGTAGGCTGGATTTTTCAAGATTTTCATTTGTTGGAACACCTTACCGCTTTAGACAATGTTGCCATGGCACTTGAGATTTCGGGAATGCCCGGCAAAGAAGCCGAAGAAAAAGCCAAAGAGGCGTTAATTAGAGTGGGACTTGGAGATCGAATGACACACCTTCCTGAACAATTATCAGGGGGGCAACAACAAAGAGTTGCAATAGCTAGAGCAATAGCGGGAGAGCGGCCGCTGCTTTTGGCGGACGAGCCTACTGGTAATCTCGATATTTCAACAGGTAAGGATGTTTTACAAATTTTCAAAGATCTTTGTCATGCAGACAAAGACCCGATTTCAATTTTAATGGTTACACATGATCCGGAATTAGCTAGCAAAGCAGATAGGATGTTGTTATTGAAAGACGGAGTAACTGCTGCAAGTGACATTAGAGAAGCATGGGGTCTTGAAGAAGGTGAAGAAGAATGAAAGATGAAAAATTTTCCAGTCGTATGAGCCGTAAGATAAGAGATTTTCCAAGTAATTTTAGAATTGCCACATTAGGTGCTTGGAGGGGGAGAGAGCGGGGATTAGCAGTAATTGCAGGAGTATTCCTTGCTAGTTTAGTAATTACGACTGTATTAGCATATGGTGTTGGCTTATCACAACTATTTCTTGCGGAATCTTTGGAAACAGAGCCATTTGATGCAAAAATTGAATTCAAAAAAGCCCCAACTTATGAATCAGATGGTTGGACAAACAACACTACAACCTTGATGGAAACTTGTGATGAACTCACATTAAAAGTTGAAATTACAGATTGTACAGTAATTTTAGGCAGGCAAGGAATACATGGTGGAGGATTCTTTAATGAAGACTTTGTAGTTGCTCAGCCATTAGAAATGCGCTCAATATCTTCTTCAACGAACGAATTATGGGGAAACGTCTCATTTGAATATCCTGAATTAGAAAATGCGGGCCCCCCGATTTCTTCAATGAGGGGAATAAGATTACTTGGCCCCGAAGCTTTTGATGGAGAACTTGCAGATCGTTTAGGCGAGCAAATAATTTTTGGATTAGGAAATTGGTCAACAGCAGATGAAGTTGAAAACAAAAGAGGGATCTTTTTGCCTTCCAATATTGCATCTGAAGCACAAGCAAATGTTGGGGATGAATTGGATGAACTCACATTTGCATATGTTATAGACAGAAAGGCTGGAGGCGCTCTTCAAGGGGATTGGGATTGTGAAGGAACAATAGACAGTGGAGATAATGGATATGCATATTGTAGAATGAATATGACTTTAACAAATTTAACAATAATGGGGATTTATGAACCGTGGCCATTTGGAAACCCAACACTTGCACCTAATCCAATTTTTACTACTTGGACCGCTTTAGATGAACTTGATCAACAAAAATTAATTGATAATGATCATATGTATTTGGGAGTAACAATCGACAGGGCATTACTTCCAACTTCTTCTACTGATGCTGCATCAGAATGGGTTGAAGATTTGGGTATGCAAATAGAAAGTCAAAATTACACTTCACAAAATATAGAATTATTTTATTTTGATATTATTGGAGGAACAATTACATTTTTAGAAATCTTTCTTGGATTAGTTCAGGCTTTTGACTATATTATTATGATTCCAATTGTAATTTTGTCTCTATCTGTACTAATCTATGGTTTGGTTTTATCATTGGAACAAAGACGTAGGGAAATAGCAATTCATAGAGTTATTGGAGCAACATCAAAAGGGTTGCAGGGAATGGTTTTGTTAGAATTAGCTGTGATGTCTACTTTTGCTTGGGTTGCAGGATATATCTTAGCAATTGCAGTTGTGCCATTGGTACTTTCTAGTGTTGGTTTTATGGCATTTGAGAGTTTAGAAAATGTCGAAGTAAATCCCGTTTTGGGACTAGGCTCAACAATTGTTACAGCAGCAGCAACACTTGGTTTGGCTTTACTCTTTGGTCGCAGTCGCTCCAAGGAATTTATAGAATTAGAAATTGAAGAAGGAGTAAAAAAAGTTAGAGAAGTAAGTAAACCAAAAAGATGGTTACATTGGCTGATGTTTATTATTGGAGCAATAGCTGCAACAGATACATGGTTGGAGATGAATGGTTCTGAAGATGGATTAAACTCTAATTGGTTTATTGAAGGGTTACTCGGATTATTTGGACCGTTTTTATTATGGATTGGCGGAGCATTACTTTTAGGCAGAATTGGCGCAAAGGGCCCAAAAATAATGCAATTATTCTTAGGTAAAAGCCCACTATTAAAAGATGTTAAACGAGGATTGAAGGGTTCCGGCTCAACCGAATCAATCAATAGATTATCAGTTATTATGTTACTTACGTTGTCAATAGTTACTTTAGCAGCGGTTCAAGGATATACTGGCACTTTGGTCGATGAATATACTGCATCCGCAACAGTGGGATCAGATTTACAAATTACTACAGAAGAACCATCTAATTTTTCAGAGGTACAAAGAATACTTAATGATGTATATGGTGAAGAATTATCAATAAGTGCAACTACAATAACTTCGATAGCCTTAGAGACAGAAGACGGGGATTCTTTCCAAACGTGGGTCCTTCTTAATGGAACTAAGGATGTTCTTGATTGGACAGAACAATCTATCCCCGGGAAAAATATTGATACAGCTTTAGAATCATATGAAGGATTAACTTTCTCCGCCGGAGAATCAGCAGCTTACATTCTAGACATTTGGGGTTCAGGAAGAAAGGGTGGAGACGATAGGGGAGATGAATTATTGTCTTCTGGAGATACAAGATCAGAAAATTTAACTTTTACTTGGACAGATATAGACTTCGGTTTTTCAGGAATGGATGAAGAAATAGAAAATGAGACCACACCAGAGTTTGGAATTGAACAAATTCTATTTTTATTAGAATCTTACAGTGAATCTATGGAAGTTGACTTATCTAATTTAAATTTACAAAATGCAGATTTAAGTAATAGAGATTTGAGTGGAGTTGACTTTTCAGGCACTAATTTAAGTGGAGCGAATTTATCTAATTCAACATTAACAAACTCATTATTTGGAGATACAAATTTGAATAACGTTAATTTCAAGGATTCAAATCTTTCTAATACAATTATTTTCAATAGTGCTGGTCCAAATTTCATCCTAAATTCAGATTTTACAAATGCAAATTTAGAAGGAAGCTTTGGTTTATTCAACTTATCATTCTCAGATTTAACTAATACAACCTGTCCAAATGGGGCAGTTACCAACATAAGTTCATGTGATGAGTTAATGATAGAAATATCCATAGACACTTTGCCTCCTTCGTTCACTGACTTACTTTTCACAGATACAGGTTTTAGTTTCGAAGTAAAGACCACAGAATATAATCAATCTTTACGATATATTGGAGTTCATGAATTTATTCCAGGAATTCCGACAACAACAATGGCGGATACATTAGTAATTGGAGAAACATCATGGAGAGCATTAGTAGGAGACGATACAGCAAACAATTTTTCTGCAAATACTTGGATAATTAAGATTGATGCTGTACAAGGCAAGGAATTAGAAGCATTTAGAGCAAATTTAGATGCAGATTCTAGAATCTCAAGTGCCATGGATTGGTCATCTAAACATAGTGAAGTAGAAAGATCAGGAGGATTGATTTTTGGTACTCAAGGATTACTTAGCTTACAATTTGTTGTTGCTAGTATTGCTGCCGTAGCATCTGCGTTTGTATTCTTATCATTAGTATTGAATCAGCGTAAGAAGGAATTAGCAGTATTGCAAGCAATTGGAGCAAGCCCCAATCAAATAATTAGATTAGTATTATTTGAGATATTATCAATTGTAGTTGTATCAATGTTTTTGGGGATTTTGTTAGGCATGGCATTAGCACTTTCATTTAATGGCTTATTTTCTGTATTTGGGTTTATTTTCGGAATCTTTGGAGGCAGTGAAACAATAATTGATAGAAATTTAGTATGGCCATGGTTTGAACTTGCTCTTGTGTCATTAACAGTATTTGTAGCAGTTGTTGTTGCATTATTAAGTACAACGCGTAAAGCATTGAAATCGGATCTTTCCACAGTTTTAAAGGGTGAATAATATGTCAGAAGAAGTAATTGATTATCAAACAATTTTATCAGCAGATAGTTTATATCATGTTTATGAATCTAAATCAGAAGATGGTAACGTAGTTGCATTAAGAGGTTTACATCTAAACGTTCTTCCAGGTGAAGCAGTAGCAGTAGTAGGCCCTTCAGGAAGCGGCAAATCGACTCTTTTGAAATGTCTTGGAGGTTTAATGAAACCAAGTGCAGGGTCAGTTTCTTTAGCAGATAAAAATATGACAAGGTTAACAGGAAAAGAATTGGTAGAATTAAGACAAAAAACAGTCTCATTTATTTTTCAAGAAGGAAATTTATTGCCTCATTTATCCGCGGTTGATAATGTAGCTCAACCATTGAGGCACCAAGGTATAAGTTCTAAAATAGCAGAGGCAGAGGCTAAGAAATTGTTAATTGAATTAGGCTTAGAAAGTAGGATGAAGGGTTTGCCAGCGATGCTTTCTGGAGGAGAGCAACAAAGAGTTGCAATCGCTCGTGCACTAATTACAAAACCAAAATTAATACTCGCAGATGAACCTACAGGTTCCTTAGATCCAATAACAAGTAGAGAAGTTTTAGCATTATTCAAAAGTTTACATAAAGAAAAAAACGTTTCGTTTTTAATTGTGACACATAGTAGTGAAGTAGCAGATTTTTGTGACAGGGCTTTAGAGTTACGTGATGGAAGATTTATTGCTCAACATGGCCAAGGATTTGAAGTTGAAGAGTTAGCAGAATCTAGAGAATTATTAATTGATGAAATGGGGATGGTTAGTTTACCTCCTGATATTTTATTACAAATGGGTGGTGCAGGTAGATGGATTGTAGATGAGGTAAATTCAGGCCGATTAATTTTAGAAAGCGCTAAAGAAGACTCACAAGAGTCTTTGATTACAAAGAACTTAGTATTGGCTGATGTTTGTCCTGCATGTAGGTTTGAGTATAAAGATGATACACAATTATGTCC
>NZKH01000058.1 GCA_002692465.1 Methanobacteriota archaeon
ATCATCCATAATCCAAAAATAAGTAATTACTCCTATTATTACTACTCCAAGATTCAAATATTTGAGATTACCACGATCCTTGGCCATGAATTTATTTACTAAATTTTGGCCAATTTGGATCTGTTCTTCGTCAATATCCATTTATAGTTCTAAAAAGGTAATATTTATTAAATCCTCTGATTCAAAAAAACTTCATTTTAGGAAGGTTATGAGTGGTTTTTGAAAAGGTAATGGAATATATATGTAATCAACTTAGCAGTTCTGTGCCTAAATCAATATCATTCATACTTGTACTTCTTTTTGTTACATCTTCATTTGCAGGTTGCTTCACTACAGATGAACAAAAAGAACCACTTCCAATAATTCATGATTTCTCAGGAGCACCTTCAGAACATGTCAACCAATTAGTTATTCGAGCGTTAGATGGACTTGGTTTAGATGAAGAATCAGGGCCTAATGAAAAAGATCGTGTATTTGTAGGGCTTTGGTACATTGCTTGGATTGATGAAACAGGTTTCTATGGGAAAATAAATGGCCTTTGGACCTTAAATGGTGATCCTAACAATCTTGATTTTACAATGTTAGAAAATGATAGACCTGTAAATTTATTCATCGTTGGAGAAGATGGCGATGGTAAATGGCCTGCAGGATACAAGGGTGCAGAACATATAGAATTTCCAAATAATGTTCCTGAAGAAGATGATACTGATTGCGGGGGAGAGTTTGGGTTGTGTTCTCAATTTAGTTTAGGGGAAGCGTCCAATTATACTGATCCAGACATCCACACTTGGAGAGCTTGTAATAGCAGTTCACCCACATGGAAAACACATTTTCAACCAATTGAAATTGTAGAAAGTGATACGGGTCTAAGAATAATCTATGAAGGTCTTTTGACAAAACAGGGTGATTTTGGTGGAAGTTCTAATGGTAATGGGTGTCATGAAAATTACCTTTTTGAGGATGGAATAAGACGTCCAGTCTATCTCAGAGTTGGTTATGAATTGTATTCAACTACTAATTTCATTGATCGAATTTTACAAGTTAGAAATCCGGAAGGAAATCCTCTTTTTGATGGCCCTCATGGGTTCATTGGAGGTTTTGTAATTACCGAATGGCCAAATCCTCATCCATTAAAACAATTTAATCAACATGTCAGAGTAATGGAGAAAACAGCTGGTGTGACTTGGAATAATCAACAAGTAAATTTCGAACCGGGTGTATGGACTTCATTGCCGGATGAACTTCCTAACCATGATATTGTACTTGGGTGGGCGGGACAACCAGTAACATTAAGCACATTTGTGGATGAATTGAATAGCACAACGATTACTCTAACTAATACTCATTTAGATGATGATGATAGTGGTTTTTGTCTTTGTATTGTACATGGAGCAATAGAAATTGGCGGCGGGCTAATTCATTATCCCGTTGAAAGTGGTGAATTAAGTGAAGAAGCAACACGAAGACTAACAATAAATCCTAATTTTTAATAAATTTCTAACAGCCCTATAATTCTACTAAATCGGCTTATGGGGGACAGTTAGTAAAACTTAATAGACCATTAATCTCATGGTTTTTTGATGAGAAGGAGGCGAAATTAAATGAAAAAAATAGACGAAATAAGCATGGAGAAAATCAGATTTGATGATGAAGGATTAGCAAAATTATTAATTGAAATAGCAAATTTTAGACACCCAAATCTTAAACTTTTTCCGTTAACATTGGCACGAACAAAAACATATTCTGATGAAATAGATTCAAAAGATAAATTTGGAGTATTGGGGAAAATGCACAGTTTTACTGTATCTGGTAGATTAGGTAATGGTGAAATCAAAAAAACGGTTGCGATTTCATTATTAATTAGTGCAGAAAATTACCAAGATGATATTATCTTTTAATCAGAAATACATATATTTTTTATACCATTGATTGGAACATGAACTTATGATGAAATCATCCATTCCAGATTGAAAATAATTGAGATCATAGGGAGTGTTAAGTGAAAATGGATGAATATAAAGAGATTATAGACAAATTAATGAAGGCAATTGACCTTTGGATTGAAAAATTAGAACGAGAACAAATTTTGGCACCTGATATTGAATATGCTAAAGAATGCAAGGAATGGCATCAAAATCATGAAAATGATGAAGATCTAGAAGAAGAATTTGATTGGGAATTTCAAAACGAAAACATCTAGTTTATTTTGTGTTTGGAATCTGTTTTAAAAACAGAATCAATTGGGACATTCATGCATCGTCTAATATATTTCCCAGTTCCTGGTCGAGCGGAAGCAAGTAGAATCGCACTTTCACTTTCAGGCATTGAATGGGAAGATGTTGAAGTTAACGGATTAGAATTTAATAAAATGAAACAAGAAGGGAAACTTCCTTGGGGTATGTTACCAATCCTTCAAACGAAGGAAGGAACTCTTGCAGAATCATCTGCAATTCTTCGTTATGCGGGAAAAGTTGCGGGGTTAGTTCCAGAAGATCCTTTTCAAGCAGCAAAAGTAGATGAATTCATTGATGGGATGGGCCCAATAGCTAGGGCAATGGATACAACATTTGGGATAGAAGATGTTAACGAAAGGATACGATTAAGAAAACAATTGTTTGAACCAGATGGTGCCGCTACCAAAGCCTTGAATTTATATGATGAAAAATTAGGACAATCAAAAAGTGGATGGGCGGCAAATACTGATGCAATGAGTATTGCGGATCTAAAATTATTTACAGAACTATTTGCATTTTTTTCAGGGACTTACGATGGCATTGAAAAATCAATGGTTATGGGATATAAGAACATATTAAATTATCATCAAAAAGTTGCTAATGAAGAGCGAATAAAAAATCATTATGAAGGCATTACAGTTGAAGATATACGTTGGACCTTTTTACCTGGTGCATTTGAATAAACCCCCAATAAATTAAGTAACAATAATACACTAGGTTTATTAATTACACCATAATAGGTTTAATCATGATAAGTTACTTACTTGCAATGTTTGTTGTTTCTGGGGTCGGATTATCTTATGGATATATGGTGAATGATGTAAATGATAAAAACGATTGGTTTCCAATTTTAGAAGAATCTGATTTTACAGATTTAAATCCATTTAGGAATTGGAAATAGGCTGTATTTTTCCGTTAGGTTCAATGGCTGTATGCTTGTCGCTATGTTATGGACTTCAAATCAGCCATGGCTGCTGCTCGTGCTGAGGCTGAGTCTAGACAAAGAAAAAAACGTAGAGATAAAGATGAAAAATCTGAGAAAAAACGATCAAGATCTGGTCAAGATATGGGTTTAGAGTCATTTGATCCTGTAAATTATGTTGCAAAAGAAAAGGCAGATACAGCATCAATGTGGCTTGTTTTAGGATTTGCCATTGCAGTTTCCGTGTTAATGAGGTTTGGTATAATGCCTTCAATGAGTCATGGAGACTCTGTGTTGTGGTTATTACCAGTATTAAGTGTTTTTTTAATACCTTCAATTCATCGTTTAATAATGCCTGAATCATTTGTAGAGCATTATACTAAGGGTACTTGGTTTAAGGCTAGTTTCTTACATATTTTTACTTGGTTAGCTATTACTTTGTTACTTGTAAATCCACCTTTTGGAGATATAGGTTCACCTGAAGTTGCGGAGCAATGGACAGTTGTTATGATTGATGAGAATGGTAACCATACGTATGCTAGCGATGGACCGACCATGAGAATGGAAGATGGGAATATTAAGGAATTAGAGATTTCATTAGATTCAATTGAGGAAGTTTGGTTAATTTTTGCTGTGAGGGATAATTTGGATGTCAGTAATGTAGAGATGAACATTACATTGAATGGTAATGAGATTCATCCTAGTGCTGATGCTTTTAATAATATTTCAGCAGTTGGCATAAATAGTACTTGGGAAGGAAAAATTCTAGATTCAGATAAGGTAGAAGACGTTGGTTTTGCCGCTAAATTAGAAAATTTATCTGCAGGATTTTGGGAGGTTAGATTAACCTTGTCAGAACAAGGAGTGCCTTGGGAAAATATCTCAGAAGAATACGTTTGGATCATTAGGGTCTTGTAGTTTTTAATTTTAAAGAATTGAAGAAATATTTGCAGTTAATGAATCTAATTGTAATTGTTCCCCTCCACCTTCAACTAATCTGAAATCAATTTCAGCCATCATTCTAGTTAGTTCTAATTTTGCAGGTTCTGATAAAAAATCAATATCGTATAATGCTCTGTGTAATTGATTGATAAAATCTGTTCCTGCAAGCCCAAAATTGTTTAAAATTTCTTTTAATCTTCTTCTGGCGGCATGGAATCCGTCTTCTTTACATGCCATAATGTATTGATGTAATACTTCTGGAGGGGCGGTTGCAGTAGTTTCGTAAATCAAATCTCTTGTGATATTATTGTTTACTGCAGCAGCAACTTGTAATGCGGTTATTGCTTTACGTAAATCCCCTAAACTTACTCTAACAATTGCTTGACAAGCATCTTCATCTAGAGTCACATTTTCTTTTTTTGCAATGTTTTTAATTTGTTCTTCTACTTGGTTATTGGCTAATGGTCTAAATCTAAATACTGCACAACGAGATTGTATGGGCTCAATAATTTTTGAAGAATAATTACATGAGAGAATAAATCTACATGTGGCAGCATGCTGTTCCATAATTCTTCTTAATGCACCTTGGGCATCATTAGTTAATGCATCAGCCTCATCTAAGAAGATTATTTTGAATGGTGCATTACCATAAGGTGCAGTTCTTGCAAAATTTTTCACTTTTGATCTAATACTTTCTAATTTTCTTTCATCACTAGCATTCATTTCTAGAAGGTTTTCTCGAAATTCTTCTCCATAAATATCTCTTGTTAATGCCATAGCTGCTGTTGTTTTTCCTGTACCAGGAGGGCCTGCAAGCATAAGGTGTGGAAAAGTTCCATTCTTTGCATAAGCATGAAGACGACTAACTACTGATGGTTGACCTTGAATGTCACCCACACTACGCGGCCGGTGTTTTTCTACCCATAGTTCATCCATCTCGCTCATGTCTACTTCTAATCTATAACCCATGAACATTGTTATCAAATTGCGTGTTTTTTGCGAGCCTTTGATGAATTAAAACTCCTAGCACCACTGTTGACAGAAGTGAAACTCAGAGCATATTTTCCATTTTTATTGATTTTTATTTCAATTGTTTTAATTCTTAATCTTGAAAATGAACATTATTTAGAAACAAAATCAACACATTATAGTGGAAATTCTAATTGTGTAGATGCACCTAATGTGGCTACAATAGAGTTTCAACAATCGATAGTTACTTTACCTTCACATGAAACCTATTTGATACAAGCAACATTAAGAGATTCAGGAGGTTCAATAATTGGAATAGATCCCGATTGGAGTACAAATTTTGGTTCAATAACTCCTATTGTTGGTCTTCAGCAAGCTAGATTCACTCCTGGGGAATTAGAGCATACTACTATTTGGGCTTGTGCGGGAAATGTGAATGAATCATTAACCGTAAATGTAATTCAGGGCAAGGTTGAACATTTGATGATAAGTTCATCCAAAGAAAATTTAACAGCAGATGAATCAGCGGTAATTGTTTTAGAAGGGGAAGATATTCGTGGGAATATTTTCACACTAACTCCACCTAAACAAAATTGGACATATCCTGAAGGTAGTCTATTGTCAATTTCAAATGAAGTTATTTGGGATCCTAAAAATACAGGATGGCAAAATATTTCAGTTCAAGAGTCTGGATTTTCAGCAGAATTGTCATTTAATGTAACTCATGGTAATCCAATTAGACTATCAATAGTAGGTGATAATATTTTAATTACGTCTGATGAAAGTGTTGAGATGCAATCTGTTTTAGTTGATGCTGATGGCAATCATTTACCCGTAATTAGTAATTGGAGTACCTACAATGTTGAAGCATCTGAATGGCTTACTGAGTTTGGAGATACAGCAAAATTTGATGGTTGGACTGCAGGATCTTGGAAAATATTATCTGAATATATTCATCCCGTTTCCGGGCAATATTTTGTTGCTGAATATGATATCTTAGTTTCCGTTGGTGAATTAAATCAAATTTTGCTCGATGGTCATGGAATGACATTAACTGTAGATGATGTACTCGATTTAAATCCAAGGGCAATTGATTCTGCAGGTAATTTAATTCCAAATGTAGATATGATTTGGACTATAAATGGTCAGATTAGTTCTGGAACTTTAGAAGAAAGCAATTATGTGTTTTCTACAGAATCTATTGGTCTATATGAAATCCAAGTGAGTACAGAGGGGGGCAGTGCCTCGATTACTTGTGACTTCATTCATGGTGAAGCCGTTCGTATTGTAGTCACCGAAACAAGTAATAATCAATTGACTGTAAAAAGTGGTGAAACGATAGAATTACTTACAGAGGGAGAAGATCAATTTGGGAATCGCTTCGCGGTAAATGTAAATTGGAGTTTAACTAATGGCACTGGAGTAATGACTCCTAGTAGTACTGGAATTGGATATTACGAATTTAAGCCAGGGGATGCTAGTGGTTTTGTAATCATGGATTTTTCTACACTGGGGATGAGCGAACAAATTGTAATTGATGTTCAACCTGGTGAAATTACAAAACTTAGAATTGATTATGAAGGTGAATTAAAACAAGGAAATACAGTTAGATTATTAATTTCCGCTGTTGATGATTCAGGAAATTTTGTATCTTATTGTAATGCAAATTCTGCGATTGTTACTTCCGAAATTGGAAAAGTAATTCGTGAAGATTCTCAATTATATATGAAATTTGAAGGTTCAGGCTCAAGTACAATTGAAGTAGGATGTTATGGATTTAAAGAAACATTTTATTTGCAAATTGAAGAAACAATCTTGTGGGGTATTTTTGAAGATACTCAAAAAGTAATAATTTATACTTCATTAATTTTAATGATTATCATCACGGTTTTACTGGTTTTAATGATTACTCGTTCTAAAGATGAGTATGAAGAATATGATGATGTTCAACCGTTGCCTTTAGTTCCAATTTCTACCCAGCCGATTGTTCCTATTCAACATGCAATGCCCCCACTTCCAGCCTTGCCGTTACCTTTACCTCCTATACCACAAATACCAAAAATTCCTGCTCCTCAAATACCAGTACAAACCCCAGTACAAACCCAGCAAAACATTAATCCTCCACAATTACAAATTCAAGTAGAATCTAGTGAACAAAAGTTAGGTAATGCAATGAATTTATTGACAAATAAAGAAAGTGTTTCTGAGGATGTTGAAACAAATAAAGCTAAATTTGAACCACTTAGTGATGATGATTTAAGTTGGGATTAATCGTAACTTTCACTTTCATTTGGGAAATTTGATGATTTAACATCGCTTACATATTCAGAAATTGCATTGGATATTTGATCATGTAAATTCAGATATCTTCTTAGGAACCTAGGATTAAATTCGTGTGTTATTCCCAATAAATCGTGTAAAACGAGTACTTGTCCGTCAACGTCAGGTCCAGCTCCAATTCCAATTGTTGGGATTGAAAGCTCACCAGTCACTTCTTTGGCTAATTTAGAAGGTATTTTTTCAAAAACAATGGAAAAACAACCTGCTTTTTCTAGTAATTTAGCGTCTGAAATTAATTTTTCTGCTTCCATTTTTTCTTTTGCTCTAACTGTATATGTTCCAAATTTGTATATTGATTGAGGAGTTAGGCCTAAATGCCCCATTACGGGAATTCCCGCAGAAATTATTCTTTCTACAGAATCAATAATTTCAGAACCACCTTCTAACTTTACAGCGTGTGCACCAGTTTCTTTCATGATTCTAATTGCGGAATTTAGTGCTTCTCTAGAATTTCCTTGATAAGAACCAAATGGTAAATCTACAACAATTAATGCTCTTGATGTCCCTCTTACTACAGATGCTCCATGGTAAATCATTTGATCTAATGTTATTGGAAGTGTCGTTTCATGCCCAGCAATTACATTAGATGCAGAGTCTCCTACAAGTATCACTTCTACTCCCGCTGAATCTACAATTCTAGCTAATGAAAAATCATAAGCAGTTAGCATTGAAATTTTTTCACCATTTTCTTTCATTTTTTGTAATGTATTTGTGGTGATTTTCCGTACATCGGATTTATTCGACATGGCCGCTCCCAGTAAGGCGAAAATCTTCTGTGGTTTGAAACTCTCTATTGGTAATTATTCTTCTTCTTGCTTAATTTCTTGAATTGAGATTAAGAATTCATTTACATCTAATACTCCATCACCATTAAGATCTGCAGCGTGGAAATAATTTCTTAAAATCTTATCATTTAATTCTGCTTTCAATTGTAATGAATTCATTGCAGAGGTGAATTCTTGAAGATTTAAGTTCCCCTTGCTATTTGAATCAGCCGCATGAAATGCAGCATACAACCTTCTTTTTTCTGCCTCATCAGGATTTGTAAACATTAACTTGAAAGTATCCCAAGGAGTTATTTCAGGATTTACATTTTTCTTTCCATAAGAATGGTAGATAATTAATCCAATTATTATTGTTGCTAGAGCACCAATTAATGCTTTAGAGCCCATTAAATAGATTAGCCAAATACTTACTATAATTCCTAGGATTTGAATTATAGGGAAAAATGGAGATTTCCATTTTGGTTCATACCATGAATGTGATTTTGAAGAAGTTCTTAATACAATTACACAACAATTAATCATAATAAAAATCATTATTTTAAACCCGGATGCGAGTTTTGCAATGTCTTTTACTGGTAGAAATGAAATACAAAAACCCATGGCTAAACCAGTAAAAATAATTGATAAATGTGGTGTGTCATATTTTGGATGTACATTTTCAATAGATTTTGGAAGTAAATTATCTCTGGCCATTGCAAATGGGAATCTTGATGTTGCCATTACTCCCGCTAAAGCCATTCCTGTAAGCATTGTAATTGCTAAAAATGCTGAAATTTGTGCATATGTTTTACCTGCAACTGAATCTACAAACACATAAACAGGATCTTCCCTTGCCCCATTTTCTCCAATGTATTGAGATGGTTCTACAGCCGCAACCATCATTATCGAAAAGAGAACATAAATTATGCAACTAATTAATAATGAAAGTAAAAGTCCAGTGGGAATGTTTTTTTCTGGCTGTTTAATCTCTCCTCCTATTGCAGCAATTTTAGTTACTCCTGCGTAAGCAACAAAAACAAATGCTGAGGTTTCAGCGACAGAAACAATTCCAGACCCAAATGCATCTTTAGAAAAAGCATTATCCCAATTCATTGGTACAGTGAATAGTGCTTTAATGCATATTATAGTTAGAAAAATTACAGAGACTAATACTATTGGTGTTTGAACTTTTTTAATTTGTTTCACTCCTAAGATATTTATTATTACAATTAATACTAATAAAATTAAAGCAGCAATTTCAATATTGATTTTGATTCCAAACATTTCATCTAAAACCCACAAGTATGCTTTAAATCCAAGTAGTGCAAATGCAGATTTAAACATTGTAGTAGCCCATAATCCGACACCTAGAACCGTACCAATTTGGGGGCCGAATGATTTTTCGATATACACGTACGCTCCCCCAGAAGAAGGCATTGCAGTTGCTAATTCAGACTTTGAAATTGCTGCAGGAAGTATCACAATTCCAGCTAGTAAGAATGCTAACCAAATACCACCAACAGGGTTTGAACCGCTTCCACTCATTTCTACCATGGCTAAGGCAGGAATAACAAATAAACCAGTTCCTAGCATAGAGGCTAATGAAATAATAATGACAGAAAATAAACCTAATTTTCTTTCGAGTGTTTCCACAACTCTTTCTAAGGGGTTACTGATTAAACCAACCAACTCTTTAGGAGAAAAACTCTTCATGGATGACCCATTAAAATTTAATTATTATATTTTTATTAATTTAATTTTTAATTTTAGCAATTACCTTCATTTCTACAGCTATTGGAGTTGGTAGTGATTTAATTTCTAAGGTAGTTCTTGTAGGTCTAATTTCACCAAAATAATCGGCATAAATTGAATTATAGTCTGCAAAGTCTCTATCCATATTGATTAAGAATGAAGTAACATCAACAACATCATCTAAACTTGAACCAGAATCTTCGAGAATTGTTTTAATATTTTCAATACAGGCAATTGTTTGAGCTTTCATATTGTAATCTAATGGCGATCCATTTGAATCTTTTACAGGACCGCCAGGGATTGCATTTGAGCGTGATTGTCTTGGACCAACTCCAGAAAGATATAGTAAATCGCCCACTTTCCTAGCATGTGGATATGCTCCTACTGGTTTGGGTGCTCTACTTGTTGATACAATGCCTTCGTCTAAATCAACTTCATTATTTTGCTCTTGAGAATCGTCAATTTCATCCTCATCTTCTTTGATTTGCGTTTCTAGGACTTCTCTATCTCCGTGATATTCTTCAACATCATCTTCGTCATATTCTTTGTCCCCAACGTCTTCTGTTTTTGGAATTAGTGAAGCAATAGCACATCCCGCTCCATGTACTGGTTCATATGCATGTACTTTTCCAGAGAAATTATTGTGCTGGCCCATTACACCAGCAAGCCACCACATCGGTTTGAAAGAAACTACTTTTTGCACTCTAATTTGTTGATGTATTTGTCTAGATAATTGACTCACATCTTCTAATCTACCTTCTTCTAGAAATTGTAGTATTTTTTTATTCCACTCATCATCTTTTTGTGAATGAATCTTGTCTTCATGCGGTTTTATTTTATCTGTAAACATTCTATTTGATAGTGAACTTACAACTACTACGGCTACTTTTTTACCTGACTTTTTAATTGCGTCACTACATGATTTTCCTAAAACAATTGTTTCAGCTCTGTTTGAATACATGTTACTCGAACATATTCCTGCTTGTAATTTATTATCCGGGTTTAGAAGAGAAAGAGCAACTACAGTCCCGGTATCAATTGGGAAGCCATGATAAGAAACGACTCTTGATTCTAATCCTCTTGATTTCGCACTATTTGATAAATTTTCAGCAAATTCGGTATCAATTTTAAATTTATATGGCATTGAACCGAGGTAATGAAAATCATGATCTACATGAGTCCATTCAGGTTCTTTTAAACCTTGGAATTGATGGCCAATTATACTAATCCATAATGTTGAATATACAAGAATTATTTCTGCTTCACTTTCCTCAATAATTAATCTTGCTTGTTCGTATGCCTCTCTCAATCTTGCCCATCCGGGATTTTTTTCTGGACACAAAAGAGGATGTGGATGAGCTGGAACAAGCAAGCCGAGAACTATTTCTCCATTAGCCATTATTGACTTACCCCCTTGATTTTTCTTTTTTCATCATTTGTATCCCAAGTAGCAATAGCATTGCCAGTTCCTATAATTGTCCCATATTCATGTATTGTAGCAGGATATGTAGGATAGTCAAGAGCACTAAGCATCCATGTTAATGCTCCCCCGTCAGTTTCAGCTACGCTTTGTTCTGTAAATTCAGGCATCATTTCAATTAATTCCTTCGTTTTACCATCTTTCATCATCTTAATCATTTTCATATCCCATAGGTATTGTGAATGATTTGTGATGTGTTCTTTTGACATGTCCTCAGGAATTTCAGACTCATTAACAAAATGTCGATGAGATAGAGAATTACTCGAAATTACAACTGCTTTTTTCCCACTTTTCCATATTGCTTTTCTTGTCGCAATACCTAACTTCATCATCATTTCCTGCATTACTTCTACAGAGTAATAGTGAACTGAACGATTAGATGAAATAGAAACCAGTGGTTTATCCCATTTTGGATTTGTTAAATGACAAGATGTAATAGTTCCATAATCAACACGAAAATCAGGATTTTCCATCATCCTTACAGAAAGCCCATCTGTTTCGGCTTCATCATGAATCATTTTTGCTAGCTCAACGTCTATTTTCAAATCATAATGGTATCTAAACAAATTAGGGAATATCGGATCAACACTCAAAGACTTAAAATTCTCTAAACCCAAAAAATGTGTGCCTACGTATGTTTGCCAATGTGGTGATAGAATTACAATAACGTCATATTCAATATTTTCAAGTTGTTTTCTTAATCTTTCATAACCC
>NZKH01000059.1 GCA_002692465.1 Methanobacteriota archaeon
TGAAATTGTATCATCAAAATCAATTCTAATTTCTTGTTCTGTATAGTGTTTATTGAATACTTGTAAAATCAAATCATATTCTCCGTCATCATTCACTGTTAAAACATAAATTTTACCCGCTTCTTCGGTATTCAAATTCATTTCCAAATCTTCGGAAGATAATAATAATTTAATCCATCCCAAATTACCCACAATAAATTTTGCATTACCTGTGGATTGCACATTTTCATTGGCACTGCTTTTAGCAATAACTCCTAAATTAAAATCTCCTTCAGCCAAGGTATCAAAGGTGAATGAAACTGTGACATTAAAAGAAGCACCTGGCTCTATTAAAGGTGTTTTATCTCCATCCATCCTAATGGGTTCTACATAAGCATCCATCCCCAAAGGTATGTCTAATTCAACCATATATTGATCTTCTATATTCCCAGTATTATTGATTTGAAATGTAATTGATTCTGTTTGTTGACCACCGCGATAACTTTGCTCCCTCAAATCCCTACTTTCGACTTCAACTTTCCTTGTATCTTCGACTGTAATTGTGAAATACAATTCTGCATTATAATTTTGATCATTTACTGAATTAGCCGTTAAAATCAACGTATAATCACCTGGAGGTATTCCTTCCGTCATAGGTAAAACCAAATTCACACCAGAAGATTCTGTTCCATAAGCAGAAAGTGGTTGTGTTTGAGTTGAAGACAAATAAGCTCCTAAAAGCCAAGCGTCTCCAAGTAATTGCATATCAAAAACCTCAAGAGTATTGCCAAAATTAGTTAAAGTGACGGGTATCAACTCTTGCACACCATCTGCTGGTGTACTAATTGTTTGAGTTTCAGTACTCATTTGTAAATCATATTGTGTCCTTATTTCTACTCCAAGAGGAAATGTTGCTTGAGTAGAAGTTCCTTCTATACCATTAACCTGTAATTCAATATCAAAAGAACCAGGGAATGTTTCTGAAGGTGCTGTCAATTCTAAAATTAAATCCATAGATTCTCCTTTAGTTAATTCGATAGATTGGAAGCCATTTACCGTAGGAATTTCAATTCCAAACTGATCTTGATATGAAATTGCTAGCCATGGCAACCATTGAGGGCGATCATTAGGAAAAGCTCCTGTTAAAGCAAATTTACCATTTTTATTCCCAGTATTTGTAACTTCTACCTCAACAGTTGACGTTCCTCCAGGATTTAATGAAAATGCAGGATTAGAGGCTCCAGACCAAATACGAGCATTGTCATGATAACCTACTGAAATTGGAATTGATGTAAAATAATGTTCTTCTTCAGTAAATGATCCAAAGACTGTAATGTTAAGTACTGTAATGTCACTCGGGTCTGTAACTTCTGCAGCAGGAATAATTGACTGGTTAATCCAAAAAGTTGCTGTCTCGTCAGGAGGAATAATCACAAAGACCTGTGAGCCATAAGTCTGTGATAAACTATGATCAATTCTTGGATCAAACCAAGTATCATTATTATTTTCACTTTTCACACTTACCTGAGCATCCTTATACCCATTATTATGAATTAAACATTCCATCCCTGGTGGATTTGGATCGTCAGGAATTACGCTAAAGCCTAAATCGGGATATTGACCAGAAATCATATCTTTACAATCAACATCTAATGTAAACCTTGAAACATTTTCTATAGCAAATATTACAAAATCATCTACATGATAACCTTGAGTCGCACTAGAAGAATCACTTTCAAAAATAAACCCTACATGCCATTCTAATTTATTCATCTCTTCATCAGAAACTTTCCAATAAACTTGAGTCCATTGAGATGGAGAATTACTTACACCTTCAAATTCATGAACTAACGTTTGAGGTGTTCCTCCTCCTGCTTTCCACAACTCTAAACCAACCCGGTCACCTAATCCAATATCTCCCCATACTTGAGTAGAAATATCTAACGAAACAAATTGATTTCCATCTAATTTTGCATTACACCAAGGGTAAAAATAACTATTATCATCAGTATACCAACCAAGTTCGTTACTCGCCCTTACACCTAATGGTTGACTACTACAACCAGAGTCGGTAGTAGGAAATCCCCAAACAAGTCTATCATATGCATTACCCGGATAATTATTTCCAGGAGTAGAATGACGATAACTGTCCCTACCAACAATACCAGTATCTTCTTCTAATTGCCAAGAGCCTTTGGCTTGAGCTTCTGGGCCATCTGCACTATTTTTTGAATATTGATAAGCACGCATTGAAAAATATGATGCCAATTCATTTGTATCATCCAATTGATCACGCCATATCGCAATAGGAACCTCTACTTCCATTACATTGTTTGATGTGTCTGTATCCGTATCGATATTGTCGTTAGAAATAGTAACACGAACTGTATAACCACCAGATAAAACGCCATTATTTAGCTCACTATGAGCGGCTTCTGGAGTCCATTTCACAGTTGTAGTATTACGCATACCTCTAGTCATTACCTCAGTATAAGTTTCGCTCCATTCAAGATAACCTATTGGATGATATGCTTCAACAAGGACGTATGCATTAGAAAATTGCCCTAAAGAACCTGCGTTCTGAAATATTGTAACATCAATATCAACCTGAATTCCTCGAATCAAGAATGTTGCAACTGATTTATCTGGTTGTGTCCAATTCTCCATAGGATATGATGCATTTCCGAAAGATATTGATTCTACCAAATAATCAACAGTTACACGTCCACTAACTTCTGAATTTGAATATTCAACATCTAATTCTTCAGAGATTATCATTAATGGACTTGAAATTACAAATATACCAATTACAAAGATTGTAAGAATTCGGCTATGCAACACTGTCATGTACCTGCCAATAAGAGGCAGGTAAAAAGTTTGATTAGGAAACCATTCAAAAAAATCTCCACAAAAAAATATTGTTTGTCAAATTCACATTTTTTAAAAATACATAGTAAAAAACAAAATTGTATTACTTATTGTAACTCATCGTGGGAACAAAAAACCTACTTCCAAGAATTTGGTTGACACTTGTAGCCATAGGTCAAATTGTACTAACTCCTATTGCAGCTTTTACGATTACTTACCTCTTTAATTTCGACATTGAATTCAATCCATTTGTTTTTTCAGTAGAAATTAGGGATGAATTATTTCGATGGATTATAGGGGCCTCATTTTATTCAGGAATAACCGCTCTTGCATTAGCATTAATCGTGGGTGGTTTTTCTCCAAATGTTATTGTAAAAAAGGGAGGATGGCTTTCTGCTTTAAAACTATCAAATAAACCTCGAGATGCTGATTTAATCGCTAGGGCAAAATTACGACACAAAAATTCACCTTATGGTCAAATGATTAAATTAATTTCAGACCAACACGGTGACGGTAAAAGTATCATTGCAATCTTTGGAGGGCTTCAATTACTTGCAATACCATTCCAATTCATTGTGGTTGTAATTCCCTGGATTATTCTAATGATTATTTTGCCTTGGGCTGAAAGTGGACAATTATTAGAAATGGTTGTTGTTTGTTATCTTGTTGTTTTGATTATATCACTAAGAATTTTCCCAAGAATTGCTACAAGATTCATTAGTTTTGCAACATTTGCGAGAAGATGGTTAGTTTCAATGACAAAATTATCGATATTTTTCCCAATTCTTGTATTATGGATGTTAGGTAGAATAGCAACAGTATTGGTAGTTGGAATGCTTGGAAGTAGCATTGATATTACTTCTGAACAAGATCTTATTGTCAGCCTTATGGGAGGTGCAACAGTACCTCAAAATTCATTCCTAGATCTGATGACCGCATTATCAGTACTTCCCTTAGCAGCATTCACAACTTTAACAGTGCTAGGTGGAGCAAATAAAGGGTTACCACAATGGCTCAACGTTGACGACGAATGGATAAGGCCTGACAAACCAGAACCAATTCCTGAAGTAAGAGATTTACTAGATGAATGGTAATTATTTTTCCTCTTTTAATGATAACAAAGGACGGCTGTCTAACAATAAAACCCTCATACTGCCTTTTAAGAGTCCATCTACCCTAATTCTTCCAAGATCTGGCCTAGGATAATCTAACAAAATACGATTACAATTTGAACATCTAACACTACCAACTTCCCATTGTGGATCAATATATTTACAACAAATTAAAGCCTCATTAATATCCATACCTTCATCCACTAAAACATCTTTTAACCTACCACTATTTATCAACAAATTCAAATCAAAAATCAAATTTAATGAATAAGGATAATTATATTTTTTATCCGTACTGTCTGGCAATAATCTTGATACAATTGTCCAACCACTAGCCAAAAACAATCCAAAACCTAGAGGTGAATCAGCCCACGTAATCATAATCCAACCAAAAATTAGAGATGGAAGAGTAAATAAAATTGACATCCAATACAATCTCCTTAAATTTAGAATTCTTACAAGTAATTCTCCAGTAATTGGTATTGGTTCTGGATGAGGAGGAAACATAAAATTCTGTGATTTAGATCTTGTAAATAACAAAATAGGTATTCTTGGTATAATATGACCAATAATTCCGCCGACCATTAGCCAAATCACTCCATAAATCAAAGTAATCAAACTAAAACACCCATTCATTCATTCAATTTTTTGAGTACCGCTTCTACTTTATCCATACCTAAAGAAATATCATCTTTAGAGATTGTATATGCAAATCTTAGATGCCCTTCCCCTGATTGACCAAAAGCAGAACCTGGTGAACAAAGAACTCCTCCTTTTAACAATTCAATAGCTAAATCTTCTGAATTCATGCCATCAACTGAAACCTTTGGGAATACATAAAAAGCACCTTTAGGAATATGACAAGAAACTCCGGGCATTTGGTTTAATCTTTGACAGATTAAATCTCTTCTTTCCTTAAATTCAAGAGCCATTTGTTCTGGATATTCACTCGCATTTTGAAATGCTGCCAACACAGCATATTGCATACCATCATTTGAACAAGCTGCCAAATAATATTGTAATTTGATTACTTGTTTCATCGCTTCGAGATTTGGAGATAAAATATAACCAATCCTCCATCCAGTCATAGCAAATGTTTTTGAAAATGAATTGATAAGTAAGACTCTATCATAATCTGTTCCTAAAAAGGACACATGTTCACCTTCGTAAATTATACGATCATAAACCTCATCCGAAATTATCCAAAGGTTATGTTTTTTAGCAAAATTTAGTAGTGTATCTCTTTGTTCAACTGAAAGCATGGCTCCAGTTGGGTTTGAAGGGAAATTGTATAATATCGCCTTAGTATTTTCATCTACTAACTTCTCTAAATCATCAATTAAGGGAATAAATTCATTTTCAAATAAACAAGGATAATACCTTGCTTCACCACCAGTTAAAGTCACATCTGGACCATAAAGAGGGAAATAAGGTTCTGGAATTAAAATATTTTTTCCAGTTTCTATTAATGCCATAAAGCAATTAAAAAGAGCGTTAGTTCCTGACATAGTCATACATACATTATTTTCATCTAAATTTGAATCATAATTAGACCATGATTCAGCAATTACCTTTCTGAGCTCAGGTAAACCTGCAGTTGTAGTATACTTGTTCCTTCCATCTAACATAGCTTTGTGGAATTCTTCAATGGCAATTGGGGGTGGTTGAAAATCTGGCTCCCCTAAACCAAATGATATGACGTCATCTCCAGCCATATCAAACATTTTGCGTACGCCAGTAGGCTGAATAGACAATACTCTTTCTGTAAAATCCCGACTCAAAACATTCACCGCCGAAGACCCGTGCGTCTATCGCAGATGGTTTTCATTATTGAAACCCTCGTGTGTAAAGATTCGGAGAAAAATATGTTTTTCTACTTATTTTTTTCAAAATCATCTATAACATCTAATAGTTCCGCTTCTAATATTTCATCCCCAGACAAATTTTCTTTAGATTTTTGTAATTGATACGAAGGCAAATATTCTGGCTGACTTACCTTAGACATGATAATCATAAGTAAAATGGCTACTATAATTACAATTAATCCAATAAGCAAGAAGTTTATACTTCCTTCAGAACCTTGGGAATCACCAGTTCCTTGCACAATTAAAATACTAAGAAGCGAATATTGTCCACTTACAGAATCATCACCCACACCCCTAATTTGTAATGTATAATTTTTATCAGATAGTTTACCTGGGTCTAAACTTATTGACCAATTAAATGGTGAATTTGTAGTTCCATTTATTTCTTCATAGGTAGCCTCATACCAGCCACCTCCATCGAGATTATACTCTATTGCAGAAAGTTCTCCCTGTTGTGCCCATGCAATGCCATTAATTTCTGTTGAAGAATTTTGAAGATCTTCAGAAATTGAAGTTACATGTACTTGCAAATAAGGTGAATAATTTGTCATTGCCATCCCTGAATTTTGTAAATCAAAGGACAATTTTACTGCAGCATAAGCATCAACCATACCCCAACCGAAGTCTTTATTCCAAAATGGATCTATACTAGCATCGTATGGTTCCCCCCTTCTTTCAGCTGTTTGTTTTAATATCTCTTTTATCAGTAATGGATCTAAATCTGGATTAGCTTCCATCATTAACGCAATTATTCCTGTAACTGCTGGTGTTGCATAAGAAGTGCCACTTCCCCTACCTGTGTATGTGTTGTCTGCTGCATCATCAAAAATATTAGAACAACCCCCACTAGTTACACAACCTTCTGCTTGAATAATATTAGATCCAGGGGCGCTAACTTCTGGTTTAAACTCATCTAAAGGATTGTTATTCCCATTATCTCTTCGAGGACCCCTACTTGAATAACCTGCAATGGTGTCATCCTCTCTATCAATCGTATTTTGGTCATCTGTTGCTCCAACTGTAATTGAGAGACTACTGGAACCCATGCCTGACAATCCCTCATTATCTGGGCCATCATTTCCTGCTGCAACACTAACTGTTACACCAACTTCCATTGCTTCGTCAAGTAAACGACTAAACATATCTTCACCATCACTCCCTCCATCTTCATGACTAGTAATTCCCCAAGATAAAGAAATAATATCAATACCATGCAATGATTCATCTACACCAGACCAAGCAGTATCTCTATTATCAATAATCCATTGAATTCCATTCATTGCAGATTCGTAAAAATCTTGAGAGATGAGGTAATTTTCGAACGGTCCGGCTCCCACATCAGTTCCTATTCGAACATCTACAAGAGATGCATCTGGTGCTGAACCATAAAAATCACTTTGCGATCCATCTGCTTCAATTCCTGTTGCTGCAGCCATACCCATACAAGCTGTACCATGTTGATTACCATCATCAGGATCAAATGAACCATCAGTTTCACGCCCACCTGCTAAAGCACAAGAATGTAAATCTGTGTGCATATAACAAACTGCATCATAACCAGCAACAAATTTTCCAGATAAACCTGGATGTTCGTTATCTACACCTGTATCGGTCAAAGCAATATTTACACCCTTACCACTAACTCCTAAATCCCATGCGCCAACGGGATACAAGGTAGAATTTCTAGCCTTAACTGCTGGAGTTTGGATATCTCCATAAAATACAACTTCTCCATACCTTTCCACCATCACCACACCATCTAAGTTAGAAAGTTTGAGAATATCACTCGAATTAACAGCACCAATTAACAAAGCATCAACTTCAGGAACTTCAAGATTAACAGAATAACCTAATTCAATTATTGAATTAATATCCTCGCTATTTGGAGTGTGATCATAAGACAAACCAACATTTACCTTGCCGTTGATTGATTCCAATGAATCATGAATCTTATTCCGATTCTCATCCAAACTTGTAATTAACCACCAAGGAGTATCTTCAAACTTTTCATTTGGTATTTGATTTGGAATTTCAAATGTGTATCCCTCTTGAACAATTTGCCAATCTGGAACATTTGAATTTACAGGAACGGCGGCTGCCAAAGAAGGTAAAACCAAGATAAATAAAATATTAAATGCAATAAAACTACGTCCCATGTATGTTAATCGAAGAGTTCCAAGTCTTCAAATTGACGGGTAGATGATGATACCAATTATACATCGTTATAAGACCGGAATTGTGCGACATAGATGGGCGCATAGTGTAGTGGATATCACGCTGGCCTTCTAAGCCGGCAACCGGGGTTCGAATCCCCGTGTGCCCGTTTACATCAATAAATAAGGTGAGATTGCTTAATTTTTTGAGTGAGCAAACTCATATACAGGAAGTAAGTCGGCCACCCGTTACCATGAAGAGAGGTTCTCGTGCTTGGAAGAAAACAGGGAATCAAAGATGGAAGTGGCGTAAAAAGAAACTAAGGCGCCGAAAAAGAGCAAGAAGAGAAGCTAAGGTTTGAATAATCTCTTATTTTTGCCTATCCTTAAGACTAAATTTAGACGTTGTCTTGATAAGCCGAGAACAATTCGGTGGGTCACCAATGGGGGTATAGTATAACCTGGTAGTATCGCGGGCTCCAGTTGCACGGGATTCGAACAGGAATGAAGACAGGAGGAAAGCTGCTTTGCTGATGACCAACTGGAGCGCTGACTTGTTTGAAGACTGATTACGTAGAAGATATCCGCTGGTCTGGGTTCAAATCCCAGTGCCCCCACCATTAAATTACAACAATAATGCGCATTTAGGACATCTTTTTGGCCGAATTAAAGTGTTCCTAGTCCAAATGAAATTACAATGATTACATTCCCAACTAAGTACATTTGTAGTTGAAATTACAATTGCCTGTAAATATTTTAACACTGGTGATTCAGAAAATGATGGCGATGGAGCAATTTCATTTGTTAATTGATCATGCCTAGAACTATGCTCAAACATTCCCGAAGCGTGTAATATTTCATGTACTAAAGTGTGATTGTATAATTTTTCATCATCAATTAAAATAGGATGTAAACCTATTTTTATTCCGCCTAAGGGTAAATTTAAACGTTTTTTTCGGATTATTTCATTATAATCTCCAGCAAAAGTTGTAACCCCCAATCGATCATCACTTGGAGAAAGCCAAAAAAATTCTAAATTTTCAAATAGTGATGACAAATTTGGAATTTCTTCCCCTACCACCTTTTCAATTTTTATTTTTAATTCGGGCGTAATTTTCGGAGATTCCTCTGGAATAGGAATATTTTTCAAATAATTAGAGAATTTCTCTGAATCAATGTTATTAGAAGTAGGCATCAATTCAACTCCGTATCAATCCTTTTCCAAGTACCATCTTCATCAACATTCCAATAAACAAGATTACCTTGCCTATCATGGTACCATCCTGATTTTCCTTGTGTAGTTCCTTCTGCAGCTAACATCACACCATTATTTTCAGCAAAAGATTCTGCCAAATTAGTTTGATTTTCCTCAGAATCTAATAATTCCTGTATTGATTGAATATCTGCCTGATTATTTTCTTGAGGACTTGTTAAAACTTCTAAATCATCATTCATACCTTGTCCTTCAAAACTCTCAATCACTTCTGCTTCATTTTTTACTGTGTTTAAATCCTGTAAAATTAAATCATCACCTTCAAACATCATTCCAGGGTTTATAGATGGTGTTTCTGAAAAATCTTCAATCAAAATGGTTTCACGTTTTTTGATTAAAACCAAACTAAATATCAAAATTAAAATTATAATAATCATACTGATATTAAGAGTTGAACCAATTTTTGTTGCATGCTGTAAACCTGAATAATCTTCACTAACCAATACAAAGGTTTCACTTTGCTCATGCATATTCCCTGCTTTATCTATAGCCCAAGCAGTAAAAGTCCATGTACCTTCATTTGAATTTTCAGAAATTTCAAGAATTGCTTGAAATGTGTTAATATTTTCATTTCCTGATACTTTTTCTTGTTCTATCCCTTCATAATATGCTATCAAACTCCATTCCAATATGTCGTCTCCACTGTATGTTGCCATTGCATTTAAATTACATGTGGGAAGTTCATTATCGTCAAAAATTGTGGGTATGGGTTTTTCAGAACAATTTCCAAATACTAAATCTATTGAAACAACAGGAGGAGATATGTCATAAATTATTACAAGGGTGATTTCCATTACATTGCCCGCTTTATCTTCAGAACTAATAAAAATCTCCTTTTCACCTTCTGGACCACTCAAAGGTAAAGTAACTAAATACCTACCAGATAAACTGCATTCTACTTCTATAAACTCTGATTGTAATCTAGCATTTACTAATAACTCAGGTTCACAATCACCAGTAATTTCAATAATTTCATCAGAAGTAACTAAATTATTTAATGATACATCTGTGGTCAATTTTGGTTCTTTAGAATCGAGTATTACTGATAATTCATGTATCACATAGCCATCTAAAGTAGAAATATATATCCTTAGATTATTTACTCCTTCATCTAAATCGAAACTAATTGTTGTGAACTGATCAAATGATTCTTCTTGTTGTTGAACAATCCAATTATTACCATATAACTTAGACCAGCTAACAGTTTGATTTGGCCCAGAACTTATTTCTGCACTAACAACATCGTCATTAATTATTTTCCCATTCCAAGGAGCATATACATCTGTAACATAAATGTCTGGTGAAAGTAATGATTCAATGCAATTCTCTGCAAAATTTTGAGCCAGGTCTATTGCAAAAATACAAAATTCATGAGTTCCTGTTCTTTTTAATTCTAATTCAAAGTTCTGGATTCCGTAACCATTAACTTCAGAAATCAAATCACCATTATGATAGAGATACTGATTAGAATATTCATTAACATCCCAAGAAATATTAATCAAATGATGATCGAAGCTAGATTCTAAGTCATTAGGAGTAAGCCATTCTATAGAAGGATATGTTGTATCTAGATTCAGATCTACTGAAACAGAATTCCAATTTCCAGCCCAGTCTCTAGCATTTAATTCAAAAATTAATTCACCATCTTCAAATGTTGAAAGATCATAATCAACACTAAATCTCCAACCTTGAGAATCTGAACTAGTTTGATTTACTCGTAAATCACAATCTGCTAAAACATTACCCAAAATTGGGTTAGTAAATACTAATTCTCCCAGGCATGCTGTAGAACTATGCTCAACCCATCCAGTGATTGTAATTTCAGAAATGTTTTGAGGTGTTGCAGGTATCGGGAATAATGATATTGCTGGTAATGTGGTGTCTCTAGTTATTACTAAATTCAATTCACCCCAATTGCCTGCTAAATCTCTTGCCTTAATGATAAATTCATTTTCGCCTTCATTTACAAGATCTAGGATTAACGATGCATTGTAAGATTCTGGAATCGAAAGTTGATTCAATTTCAAGGTTGATAATTCACTTAAATCAAGTTTCAATTCAATTTGTGTCTGATTTGTCAAATTTAAATAAGGCAAATTTAAAGGAGAAATTACAGGTTCAGTATGATCATGAATTAAATAAGCTGATGTATGATTAAACAATCCATGTGAATCTGTAATTTTTGCATCAAAAAAGTGCATTCCTTCAATAGAGTCTTGACTAAAATTTAACCATGCTTCCCGAATAAGTCCTCCATAATCTGGAAATTGATCATTGTTGTAAATTGCTAAAATTTCATTACTTCCTAAAGGAATATCATATACCCTTACATCATCAATTGACCCATCAAAATAAGAATTGCCTGCTCTGTTTACTCCTAATTTGTATAAATTGAAATTATTTACATCTGAAGCATCTATAGATGCTGTGTTAGCAAGCAATCCATTGTAATATATCCTAAGAGTTGCTGGACCTGTTGGAACCCCATTTATGTTGCTTCCAGAAAGAGTTGCAGCAAGATGTACCCAAGAAGTATCATCGACTGGCCCCATATCATATCTAGTATCGCTATAAAATTGATAAGTTCCCGGATTAGAACCATCTACCATAAATTGAAATGATCTATTATTTCCTCCAGAATTATCCATAGTAAAAATACTTGAAAAATCTGATTGCCCTAGTGAGTCTGCTTTAACCCATAAAGATACTGTAAAATCACCACTCCATTCCTCATTTGAATTTAAATCATAAATTGCATAATCGTCAATTCCATCGAAATTATAACAATATGCCCTTCTACACATTTCCCAATCAGTGCCATTCGTCCCACTTAAGGTCAAATCATAATCACTAACTAAATCTTCAATAATAGTTCCATTGGCTTCATCAAGCGGCCACCATGAAACAAGTTCGCTTTGCCTAATAGGAATCCCCGAACCATGGAAAAGTGAACCAGAGGGCACATATTGTTTAGAAAATATATCGCTCTCCCATTTTAATTCAAGTCCAGCCCATCCAAAATTCTCAAAAAATTCCAATCTCAAATTGTGATACCCTGCTGCTAAGTAAATAGTCCCTGACTCTTCCCTAATTGCATGAGTTCCTATGTTTTCAACGACAACTTGGTTATTAATCCAAAGCTTTGAGCCATCATCAGAATTAACATAAAATGTATAATTACCAGCAATATCTATCCGAACATATCCTGTATGTCTTGATGAAAACTCATCTGCAAATGAAGAACTTAAACCTGGCCAAGGTTGATTATTTGAATTAGAATAATTAATTATTGGATCTATACGAGTGAAATCTGGAACCCTTCCATTTAAATCAGGCATTCCACTTGTGTTTACACTTAATCCCGCATTATCAAAGAATTCAGCCACCAACCCTGAATTAAATCCATTTGTAGACATTAATCCACTAGGACCTAAGCCTGTAGGAACGGCTCCAGATTGTTGTAATACTACTTTATCAACCATCACACCATCTTCCCTCATCCAAAGATTAAATGTATGCCTGCCAGGGTTTTGTATGTCAAAAGTAACCAAACTTCCTGCGGCTTCATGTTCCCATTCCCAGGAAGGCCCTGAAGAAATCCCCACATCACCATAAGTCAAAGGGTTACCATTAAGCCCTGCATGTAATGAATCATCATTTCCATTTTGACCTAACATTCTAACATATACATCATAAGTACCTGGTGTATTGAAATCAATTTCATAATCTATTCTTGGACCATCAGTAGAATCAAATGTATTAACACCGTTATTTGGTTTTGCTTCAAGATAGCTTCTACCACTGTAACCTGAAACTGTTGTTTCTTCTGACCAATATGTATTCAATGCTGCACCAATTCCGATAGTGGTATTAGAAAAATCCTCGGCTTCAAATACAACAAAGCCAGAATATTCTGTTAATACTGTGGTGTTTGAATCCTCAATCTGGAGCCCTAACCAGGTATTTGTCAAATCTTTCCATTCACCATCAACACCAATTCCTTCGAATGAAAAATCATGCCATTGATTTAATTCCCATTCCGAATAGTTACTGCCGTTATCTGAAATTATAGTTCCATTAAACTCTAGATCGTTTAATGAAAAACCTCCCCCCCTATCAAGTAAATGCAAACTAATTGGACTTGATTTATTCCTATATTCTCCATTTTGAATCTGTAAAAATTCAATTTCTGTTGGCCATTCATTCAATTGATAATTATAAGGAATCTCTACTATACCAGAATCTCCTTCAAGAACTAATTCTAGAATTCCCTTCCAAAATCCTTGTTCTGGAGGCCTATTTGCAGTCAAATTAAGTGTTATTACATCTTCAGGAACCAAGCCACCTAAACGAGTACTTCCATTTGGAAATGATTGGTTTATTTGTGATTCATTTAATTGAATAACATCTTCAACAGCTAAATCTTCACCTTTAAGAACCTCCACTTCAATCCAAAAAGTAGTATTCACAGTAGGAACATCATACCCTTGAACAACAATAAACCAATTTCCATTTTCTGGGTTTTCGATTAAAATTTTCTCCCTACTTGAACCAGTTCCTGATGAGGCTTCTTGCTCTGACCCCCAATCAATAATTCCGTTTTCATTGCTGTCTCTATAGACCGCTAAGTCTAAATCATCACCAAACATATTTGAATCCATTTCAATTTTTAATTCTTGAGCATCAACGACATTTATTTGCCTAATATAACTACTTGAAGACCAATCGCCAGGAGTATCTTGCGTTGCTGTTTCATTAAGTAAATTAAGTGGTTGTATCCACCCTACAGCTCTAACCTCTTGAACTCCTAAAGTATGTGTGCTACCAATCTGAATTTGTTCCTTAAAACCTCCCAAGGCCCAATCATCAACAACCCTTTGTAAAGGTGCACCTAAACTATCAACATAAGAAAATGTAACATTTACAGGATTCTCATTAGTTCCCACTCCATGGAATGTTGAATGTAACAATAATTGCTTAATTCCACTTGAAGCTTCTGCTTGTAATAATTCCCGACTTTCACCAGTATATGTATTCCAATTCCATTTTCCAGATCCTTGGTAATCATTTACAGATCCCGACTCAACACTAAAATGTACGGGTCCATATGCCAAAGGATCTTCAATAAAGTAAGGATGTGCTTGTTCGCTTAATAGATGAGCATCTACGTCAGTCCAAATATTATTATCCCAATCCACATCAATCAAGATATTTCCAGTAGAAAGGTTAGAGGGCCAATCTAAACTAATTGATTTCCAATCCCCTGATTCTTCTCTCCAACCCCAACCTTGGCCACCTTGCATCCAAGTTGAGCGGTACAAAGATTGATTTTCGACAACATCATCTAATTCCATTGAAAACAATTCACTAGGTCCTTCCATTGCAACATTTACAATTACAGGTAGCGGCCAAGAATGAGAAGTGTTTGTGCCATTATTAGCTGTAATCATTACTGCTTGCTGATGCAAACCAGGATAAGCATCTAATGGTACGTCCAAATTAATTGTCACTATTTCTTCATCACCAGATAGCACATTTACATCAGGAATATTTTGAATCCATGGATTTGAAGAATACCCGAACGTAGTAATATCTATTTCCATTTGAACCGGATCTACATTACTAGTCCTAACTTCTTCTAACCATACTGCAACTAAGATTCCTGAATCTGAATGTTCTAAGGGCATTCCCATTCTTGCTTCTGTTTGAGGAGACACATGGCCAGTTTGTGTAACCATTGTATACTCTGAACCTGATTCCCATTCACCATCATCTACTTCTCCATCCCCATCAATATCATCCCAAAAAAGACCGTCGCCGTCATCATCATTCCATCTAAGTATCTTTATCGTAGGCCTATTTTCTTCGTTTTTATTTTGATCGTAGTCAAATGCTGAACCATTTAATGCTGCTCTAGCTCGAATAAGTATTGTGTCATCATCTAAAGTAACATTTTGATTATTCTCCAAATTTACAGGAATTACCAAATCAGGCCTTGATCCTTGATGGCCATCCCATCCATTAGAACTACTTGCATTCCAAATAATTCTATTATGAGTTAAAGGTTCAATAACAACTGGATTAAATGAAAAATCTATAGAAGATGTTCCTGTGTTGTTTAATGTAATATCCAAACTATCACTTTGACCCGGCAATAACACATTCATATTTGCATCTCTATTTTGTCCATGTAATTCTCCTGCCATCCAATATGCAGGCTCTGCCCAAAAAGTGGTTTCATTTTCAGAAAGAATTGTTTTTACGGCTCTTTCAGCATTAAACCAACCTGCTCCTTGTACAAAGGGATCGTAACCTCGATCGTCTGCAGTAGACATAATTAAATTTCTAATCTCCAAACTATTCGGCCAATCACCATGTTTTTCATACCAGGCCTGAGTGGCAAGCGCAGTTAAACCAGCTGCTACTGGTGTTGCTAAACTAGTTCCAGCCCAAGTAGAGTAAGCATCATTTGCATTACTTTTCTGATTCAAGGTTGTGTCTCCAGTAGCAGACCATCCAACTGCAACTATATCTGGATCCATCCTTCCAAGAGCATTAGGACCTCTGTCAGTCCACATCACAGATTGACCCCAATTATCTCCACCCCTACTACTAAATGCTCCAACTGTAATAATTCCTGGGCTTGCACCAGGTGTTGCTACTGTGCCATATCCATGTCCACCATTTCCTGCAGCAGCAAGATAAGTTGTTTTATTAGCATGAACTCTAGTCATCCAATCTAAATACAAAGCAGTACCATCTGCTCCCCCCTCAGGTGGCCTCCAACCAAATGAAAATGATGCGATTTGAGATTCATCTCCTGATGTTAAATTACCATCATATCCTTCTGCAGCAAAACGAAAAACATCAAGCATAGAGCCCCCAGCATAAATATTGGCAATTGCAATTAATTCTGAATCTGGTGCCATACCCAATACAGCTCCATTCCCTACAATTCCTTGTGCCGCAACTGCTGAAGCACAAAGGGTGCCATGGTTACCTGCAGGGCCTGTGTGGACATTCAACATAAACAAAGTAAGATTACCATTGCCTGCAATTCTATCTTGCAATCCCGCTCTTGATGTATATGTTGGCCCATATGGAACTGAATTAACTCCATCAGAAATCCAATATATCATCCCCGCAGATTGATCCCACAATCCATCACCGTCCGTATCTCTACCTGCGGTTTCAAAATTTTTCTTCATTGGAGATTCATCACTAAAGTCACCATCACGATTAGTATCAACATAAACAACATCATAGACTCCAGAAATTGTTTCATCTACAACCAAAATATCTATTTCGCCACCAGCAATAGATTGTAAAACTGGATCAGGATGTAAACCTAAATGATATTCTCCTGAAATTGAAGGGTTAATTCCTGAAATAGATAAATTTGAAACATCTAATTTACCATCACCATCTAAATCGTTTTCAATATTGGAAGTATCTGCATACCACGAAGAAGAATCGTTAGGATATGTATTTCCATCTCTTTGCCATTTTTCCATAGAACGAGGATCAAATACTATTGGCCATCCATTCCAAGGACTATTTGTATCATTGACTCTTGCTTGAGTTCCATCAAGATCAGGATGAGCAAAATCAATACCTGAGTCTGCAACTGCTACTTTAATTCCCTGACCACTAATATTGACATCCCAAGAATTAGTAGCTCCATGTAATTCACCAGAAGCCACAGAAAAATCACCAGGATCTTCTAAAGCAATAGGTTTAGGAGTTCCAGGGTCAGGCATTACTAACAATACTCCATTAACAGTCTCTAATTTACCAACGATCCAACCGGGAAGTGTTATCTTCCTATGTTGCAATCCAAAATCTGGCACAAAATTTTCCTTAAATTTTTCACCATTTTTCAAATACCCTTGTTCTATTAAAAATCCATTTTTTTCTTGCCAAATTGAAAGAGAATTCAAATCATTTGTAATGACGACTAATTCTATCAATTCTTCACCTTTCTCAACATAATGATCTAAATTAGGAAGAAATACCACATTATTTTCTAAAATATCCTCCAAAAAAATTGTTTCATCCTCAAAAGTTACTTCAGAGTTTTTTGAATCATATTCCAAACTTGAAAAGAAATTTACAAAAATTGAACTGAACATTAAAAAAACCAATAAAAATGCCAAATAGATTTGAGTCCTATGAGAACTAAATCTACCGTGCATGAGTTCTCGACTAGTTGTTAGGTTATAACACATCAGAGATTATGTCTAATAATTTTATATCAATTAGAAATACGAGCAGACATTAATGGGCGCGTAGATCAGCTTGGAAGATCGCTACCTTGGCATGGTAGAGGCCGCGAGTTCAAATCTCGCCGCGTCCACTCTCTAAAAATGCGTAAAGGTAATACTTATGAGCCTGGTGAATGGAAACATTTTGATGATGAAAGTTTTAGAGGTTTTGAATAACAACATCAATCCGCATAGAATTATATGCTAACATTATGAGTTGTAA
>NZKH01000060.1 GCA_002692465.1 Methanobacteriota archaeon
CCACTTGAAATTGGTTCAGGGAATACAAAGTGTGTTGTTGTAGCTCTGCCGTTTGTTACTGAATTTAATAATGACAAATCATTACCTAATCCGTTAATTGCAAATGTAGATGCACTAGGAACGATACCTGTCACCTGAGCGTCAATTAGAACTCCTTTAGCATCCCAATTAATTCCTCCTAGTTCAACATCAACACTACCTGTAGCGATTACTTTTCCTCCAGTAACATCACTAATTATTGCTATCGGGTAAATGTCCCCAATATAATGCGCATGAACGGTTGCACTCCGTAGGTTTTCACCTAAAATTTCACTACTTTCTAAGGAAACACCTGGTTGGACTGGCATATTTGTTTGTCTTAGATAAAAACGTTTAATTCCATTTGGAAATGATTCAATTTTCATACCCCAATTATCTGTGTGTTTGATACTCGTAGTACTAGGCATATCTTCGGCAAGCATTAGAATGTCAGATCTAGAATCGATAGCTCTTCCCGAAGCATAAATGTAAAGATCCATATCATCGCCATTTGAGGTATAATCAAGAGTATTTACTCCTTGGAAAGTTGTATCTTCCGTAATATCAAAATCTTTTGAAGGACCTGTAGAAAGATGCACCTCTCCAGGTAAGTTTCTCATGAATGCGGTAGCTGGCCACCAATTGTCATCAACGTAACGAGCCATTGTAATCATTAGTGCATCTACAGAATTAGGTGCTGATGTTGAACCACCAGGTGCTGGAACAGTAAGGTCCATTTCTAAAATATCACCGATTGTCGCAGCAAAGTTTGCTCTGGGGGGAATATCTACAATTAAAGATGAGATTCGTTGCTTTAGAACTTTATCAAGCATAGTAATTTGAGCATATTCTAATGATGTACCTAATTCAAATTGCATATCAGTATAAATTCGAGGAACTACTAAAGTTGAATCTGTAGACATGTACATTTTTATTTCAACATCTGTGGCTCTAGTAGTATCAAATCCGGCTAAATTAATGTTTAAATCCATTCCTTCTAGTCCATTTACTAAAATTATAAAGTCTCCATATTTTGGTTTCCAATCTGTCATTTTTAGGTTTAAACTCCATTGAGGTATGTCATCATCAACAAAATAAAAGTAACTCATATCAACAATTGGAGCAATATTTGGCATCCAGGCTTTAATGTGGTAAGATCTTTCATCATGTACAAAAACCCCAGCATCTTTTAGTAATTCAGTATCCAAATTTTTCAATTCTTCAGAATTAATCCAACCATCTCTCATCATTTCAGAGAATTTTGCAGGGTCATGAATTTTTTCTTCCATTATTTCTGTAAAATTATTATGTTCGTCTTTAGTAATGATGCCATCTTCTAAGATTTTGATGATTTCAAAACTAGAATTATTAGTTAGATTAAGCTTGGTTATGTTTAGATCTACCATAGTTCTTTCAACAAATGTTGATGACAATCCATGAACCCATGCTGGTTCTTCTTCTACATAGTCTCCTTTTTCAAGCTCAATAAATACATCAAATTCTTCATTAGAATCTAATTTTAATTCTAAACTTGCATTAATGTCTCCAGGCTGTGGGCCTAAGAAATCTCTAGTTAAATTTCCAACCAAATCATTAATCCCAGTACCAAAACCTATGAGTCCTGAGAGGAAATTTGAAATTCCATTAATTCCACTTTTCTCTCCAAAGTCTGGTAAAATTAGAGAATCACTTGAATCATCAGTAGGAACGCCAACTTCTAAATTCCCAGGTAAAGGTGAAATTTGCAAAGTCGCATTTAATCCAAGGTGTTTATTTTCGTATGTTGTTTCGTCGATTAATTTAGCATTAAATGTGGACCCTTGAGGTCTAATTAATTTAATGTGTGCTAATCCTTCTGAACCGGTTGATCCAGGATCTTCTGGAGAACGCCAAGAAGCGGTAATTAAATTACTAATTTTTACAGATAAACTAGCTTCTCCAATGTCACCATTTTGCCAATGGTACGCATGGTCACCATCAAGAACGTAATCAGTAGTAGCATTTGAAATTTGAATTGCAATTGAACCCAATGGTTCATTAGAGGTATATCCAACTTCGTCACCAAGTAAAATTTCAAAATCATTAGGCAAACCTTCTAATTTTAATGCGTTTCTTTGTTTATCAGCTTCAGCTCTGTAAACGATACTAGAAATGCCAGTATCTGCAGTATAATGCATTGATTCTGAATTTTGTACAATTGATAAATCACCAGGCCTTCCAGTTAAGAGTGCTGATTGATATGCTGAAATATTTATTGAATTATTTTCATGTTCTAAATATGCAAATCTGAAGTTTTCTCCAGCACTCATTTTTATTTGGATGTCTCTAGTTTCATCATTAGGGTCAAATGAATAATGGATATCAGATAATCCTGTGAATTTAGCACTTAATCCGACTCTAGTTAAAGGTTCAATTTGACCTAACCTGCCAGTTACATAATCTAAATCAGTATCTTTAGTTAACATAAAATGGTCTTCTAAAATAGTTGGATGTGGACTACTTCCAAATAAAATCGTAATCTCTCCAAGGAACCTTTGAAATCTACTTTCACGAATGCTGCTCATCATTTCGATATTAATATCTCCACCACTAGAACCTGAAGTTTCTGTTAATGCCTCTGGAACTGTATTTAAAATTGAACCTATGTCAATTATTACATCAACAATTGTGACAATAGCACCATCAAGAAGTTGACTAAAAGCGCTTAAACTTGGATCACTAGGAGTTTCAATTTCTTGATTATCCCCTCCTAATTCAAATGAACCATATAAAACAATAACTTCTGGAATATCTGTTAAAGTAAAATGTATTCTTCTATGGTCTGATTCATTTCCATATCTTTGGAACCATGAAATATAATCTAATTCTTCAATTTTCGTTTTTGATGCAATTAAAACTAGAGTATTTGGTTGAGTGGAACTATGAGGATTTACTGGTAGAGTTGGGTCATTATTATTTTCAGAAGTGTCTTTTGTGAAATTTTTAATGCCTAAAATAAAAGATAACCTTGCAGGTCTTTGACCTGGCATATCTATTTCATCATCATAACCTAGCATTTCATAAATCCTATCAATTTCATCAGGTTCAAAACTTTGAGAAGGTAATTTTCTAATCCAGCCAATTGCTTCTGTAATGTTTCCATATGTGTCACCTTCTTGGAGTTTAGATCTATCTTCATAATAGTGAATTCTTAGATCTGTATCTCTTTCAGCCCAAAATTCAATAGTATCTAATCCATCTTCTCCAAGGTTATCATTTCTAATTATTAAGTCAACTTCTTCAGGTAGGCAGTAACGTATAGGAATATTTGTACAAGGAACAGTAGAATCCCCAGTCGGGTGGAAGGAGGCATCAATATATGCCATTTCAAGAATCTCTGTAGGGTTATTTCCTGCAGGATAGTGAACGTATCCAAGCCCTATGGAGACTCCACAATCTTGTTGTTCGCTTGGTAAATATCTTTGTTCAGGAGTATATTCAACCCTACATTTTGCTTGATCTGTATTTATTAAATTTAATGAATATGGCGAAGCTAACATTGCTAAACTTAATTCAGAACTCCCTTCAAATACTCCTAATAAGGTTAGTAATCCACCTGCAGCAGCGTCAACTGCTGAAAGTGTAGTATCTGTAATATTCAAGGTTACTCTTTCTAATCCAACATTTAATTCAAATGATTCAGGGCTTTGCTTGAATCTGGAATCTATTGTCCAAACATAACTTTCTCCAATATCTGAACCTACTGACAAATCATAAGTGAACCCTTTCAACAACGAAACTTCCAAACTATCCAAATCTTCCCACAAAGGATCATTGATGTCAATTGTACTAACCGTGTAGGAAATTGTAGGTTTTACCCAAAGTTGTGCAGGTACTCCTGTTGAAATATCAAAAATGCTGCCATCATATGGCCATGGATTTCCAAAATTATCAATAATATCCCACGTATCTCCCTTTCCGAGATCAATATCGGCATTATCTGGAAAAATTGAAATTGTTAGTGTAACTACAATATCAGCATCACAATTTATGTCACAATCTCCATCATCATCAGTATCTTCTCCATTAATATCTACTTCATTATTAAATGGATTTGGGGGAAATGCAATTAATTGCCCATAAAAGGAAGCATTATCAAATTTAATTAATCCATCATCATCATTTATTGTAGAGTAATTTGTGATTACGACATAATTGTCAATTCCCCATGGAGCTAGAGTTTCCCATAAACTTGCAGGTAAACCTTCAGGTTTTTGCTGTGGATCTTCAAGCATTTGATAGGGAAGTGGATGTAATGGATTATTTGGAGTAGTATCAGTCAAAATTAAATTATTTAAATCAGTTGAATTCTCTCCAAATGGGTCTTCTAAACCACTTTCTCGTTCTCTTTGATTAATCTCATCAATTATTGCTTGTGATGCTATTGGTGCTGCTTCTTGACCATCACCAACAAAATTTGAAGAAGTGACTTCATGTAGTTTATCTAAAACTCCAAAATCATCCGTTTTTAATGCACTTGATTCTGCTGAAACAAGTGGAGAAAAACTAGAAACCATCATTAAAATAATTAATAAAAATGCAATTTTTGTTTTTTTGATTTTTTTTACGCGGGGAAGTTCCAAGATAAGCCGAATTCCCTCCATAAATATAGCAGGCGATGACCTTCCTCATTTATCATTGCCCTTTGTGGACTCTTTTTAGCATTAATTTACTATAAATCTCAAAGGTCGAAGTCATCCACATTTAGCTCATTTTTGTTTTGTGTAAGATTTTGTGGTAGTGGAGGTAATTCAATTTTTAATCCCCCCTTGTTTTTCTTAGTTGAATCATTTTCTTTTTTAATTCCTGGAATTTCAATTTTCAATCCCGAACTACTTTTTTGCGCTTCAACTTTTTCATTTTTATTTTCTTTTTTCATTTCTTTTAAAAATGACAAATCATCATCAATTTCTTTTGGTTTTTCATCTTTAATTTCAGGTTCTTCCATAAGTGCTTCAAGCATATTGTTTCCAATATTATTATTATTTTGAGTTTGAATCGATTGAGGATTATTTGCGGGTATTCCAGCAATATCATGATAATTTATTTGTTGTGCTTGAGGCCTACTCCATTGTTGTTCCGGATTACCTACATTTGCGACATTTGCCAAATCGTTTTGGTCATTACCATATAATTCTTGAGATAATTGTTGTTGTTTCAACTCTGCTTGTTCTTCAGGAGTTAGATTTTTCCCTTCGGCTTCAATTCTATCGATTCTTTGTTGAATAGATCTCCATGCAAGAGTACCAACAGCCCCCAATAATCCAAGTAAACCAACTCCTCCAACAACATAAACCATTGATGAGGTTTCGGGTGGAGGGGCTTGAGATACTGCAACAGAATGAGTTAACTCTAGTTTTCTATTTTCAGAATTTAAAACTTGTACCATTACAGTGTAAACCCCGGGGGTAGAATAAGTATAACTCATTTTAGCTTCATTTGTTGTAGTATCGAATGCTCCGATTATCCAATCATTTCTTTTATTTCCATCATTATTACTATCTGTACTTAAGTCAATGTCCCAACGAAAAATTAAATTAGAATCTTCAGGGTCAGTTGCTTTAATTTTGAAATCTAATTCTGTATTTTGTACAATATTGTCCTCTGGCCAAACTACAGAGATTAGTTCTGGTGCAGTTGCATCAATAATCGTGATGCTTAAACTAGTTTGAACAATATTTCCAGAAACATCTGTGACTTTAATCATAAGATTGTATAAGCCTAAATCTGTAGTTGGTAAAATAAAAGAAGAACCCTGATTAGGATTTGCATTTGAATCCCAAAACCATTCTATTGAATCAATTTGATGATTGTCGCTGCAGTCACAATTCAATGTCAAATCCGAATTTTGTTCAATAAAAGCATTATTATTAATGCCTGAAATTTTAACATTTGGTTCAATTAAATCAACTACTGATATTGAAATAGATGTTGTAGCAACTTCTCCATCCGATCTTAAGATTTCTAAACTCACGGAGTATTCACCAGGAGATTCCCATTTTGCATTTGCAGTTGTTGAATCAATTAATCCAATGTCTTCAATGTCCCAATTAAAATTTTCAATTTGATTCCATTTATTTGGTGTTAATGAAGCATCTAATTGAATAGTATCTTCCAATTGAATTTCTGTTGAATTGTGCGATGTAATTTGGATTATTGGATTTAATACAGGGTTTACTGACATTTTAATTGTTGTTGCCATCTTTGAATTTCCTTGGTTATTAATTGTTAACCATAAGGGGACATCTGCAAATTCTGAAGTAATTGTTGAATCTAATTGATTATTTGATCCAGCGATACTTAATACATCACCAATCCAAATTAATTGTTCATTGTTTCCTAAATAAGTTAAACCAACTTCTCCAGTTCCAAATAATGGTCTAGATTCAATTGTAATTATATCTCCTTCATCAAAATATAATGCTTCATCATTGATTGTTTCAGTTTCTAGAGTTTCTAATTGGATAATGGAATTATGGGGAGTCCATGCCCAAGTTTCATTGTTTAAATTTACAGATACAGAGATAGAAACTGAATTTCCACCATCTGCGCCTCTCCCTTTATCTGCAGGGTGTCGCATATTGTCTAAAACAAGCATATAATCCTCATTTGAGGGTATTGACCAAGTAAATTCAATATCTTCTGTTAAATTTTCTATACTAGGATTTTTTTCAATTAAATAAGAACCACTTAGAGGATTAATATGGTATTCTTGCTCATTTAAATAACTATAATATACACCCGAATCCATAATTAAAGCATCAATTGCGTTTGATGAATTTCCAATGATATTAATATCCAAAATTTCATTTCCTACTGAACCTTGAAAAATTAAAGCTACACACTCATCATCATTTACGATAAATGCTGCATCAACGACAAAATTTGAATTAAGATTATAATTATATTCAGAACATGTAAAAGATGCTCTAGCATTGGTATTTTTATTTTCCATGTTGTGTTCTAAATTGGTAGAAATTAGTGGAATTATTAGCAATGCAACCATGGTCAGCACTATCAAAACCCTTGGTCGCATATTCATTGGTCACCTGACAACCTCATGAAACTTGTCTAAATTTGTTCCACAACCATTCATCAATCTCATAAGCCAACTTCACTTGTATTGAATTATCACATGACAGATAGTAACGATTTTCCGATTGCCCCCATTGCAAAGAAAGTAGATTATCTTGTTAAATTTGGCAAAGTAGAGGGGGAAAATAGAGGCAAGAATCCAATTAATCCTCCCATTGAAAAAATAGATCCTTATTATTGGATGAGGGATGACTCAAGAACAAATCAGGAAATTTTAGATCATTTGAAATTAGAAAATGAATACACCAAACAATGTACTAGATCTTTAATTAGTAATCAAGAAAAAATCTACGAAGAGTTACTGTCACATATTCAGGAAACAGATACAACAGATCCTGTTCCAAATGGAAAATTTGAATATTATTCTCATACGATTGAAGGGTTATCTTATCCAATTCATTGTAGAAGAAATAGAGATTTAAATAATTCAAAAGAAGAAGTAATTTTGGATGAAAATGAATTATCCGAAAAATTAGGTACTGCTCAAATGAATGTTGGAGGTATTCGAATGAGCCCCTCTCAAAATTTATTGGCTTTTTCTGTTGATACAAGTGGATATGAAACGTATGAGATTACAGTTATAAATTTAATAAATAAAGAAATTATTACTAAAATTCCAGATATAGCTAGTTTTGAATGGGGAGGAGATGATCATACTATTTTTTACACAAAAATGGATACTGCCCATAGGCCTTATCAGGTTTGGAAAAATAATTTCAATGATTCAAACCCTGATAAATTAATTTTTGAAGAAGCCGATGAATTGTTTTGGTTGGGAATATCTAAATCTTCAGACCGTGAATTATTATATGTTTTTTCAAGTTCAAAAGAGACCAGTGAAGTGAGTTTTCTTTATTTAAATTCAGAAAATCATGATTTAAAATTAATAAGAAAACGAAAACAAGGAGTCTTATATTCAGCGAGTAAAAGAAATAATATGTTTTTTATTGTAACAAATGCAGATAATGCTAAAAATTTTGAAATACTTACTAGTGATTTAGATAAGCCGAATGATTGGAAACCATTAACCGATATTTCAGGAAATATTATTTTTAATAATGATGATTCAAGAAGCATAAATTATACAATTTCATTTCAAAATTTTCTTATTGTATTTGGTCGTGAAAATGGATTAAAACAATTATGGTGTATTGATTTTGAAAAAAATATACCCTCTAGTTTCCATCAACTAGAATTTCCAGAATCAGCTTACGTTGTAGGTATGGGTTCAAATTTAGAATTTGAATCAAAATATGTTAGGATCACATATAGTTCAATGGTTACGCCACATACTATTTTTGATTATGATGTTACTAAAAAAGAGTTAAACCTAATTAAACAAAAAAATGTTCCTAATTTTGAGTCTTCAGAATTTGATACAAAGAGAATTAATGCAACTGCAAAAGATGGGACTTTAATTCCAATTTCAGTTGTTTATCGTAAAGATTTTCATTTAGATGGAATCAATGATTCAAAATTAATGCTATATGGTTATGGTTCATATGGATCTTGTATTGAACCTAGTTTTAATTCACGTATTTTGCCTATGTTAAACCGAGGAATTGTCTATTGTATTGCTCACATAAGGGGTGGTTCTGAAATGGGTCGTTTTTGGTATGAAGATCAGGGAAAATATTTGACTAAAAAGAATACATTTGAAGATTTTTGTAGTTGTGCTGAGCATTTGATTAGTGAAGGGTGGTCTTCTCCAAAAAATATTGCAATAGAA
>NZKH01000061.1 GCA_002692465.1 Methanobacteriota archaeon
CTAAATAATCTCACGCCAGTAAATAACATTGACATGTTATGTTCATTTGCCGCATCAATTACTTCTTGATCTCGTATTGATCCCCCTGGTTGAACAATACTAGTAATTCCGATTTCATTAGCCGTATCGATTCCATCTCTAAATGGAAAGAATGCATCTGATACCATTACTGCGCCCTTTGCTTCATCTCCTGCCCTTCTTGCTGCAATCCTAACCGCTTCTACTCTACTTGTTTGCCCAGGGCCAATTCCAACTGTTTTTGTCCCTTTAACAAAAATTACTGAATTTGATTTTACTTGTTCACATACAACCATACCAAACCTCATAGCAGCAATTTCTTGCTCTGTTGGTTCATTCTTTGTAACTGAACGTGCTAATTTAGGATCTATTTTGGGACTATGTTCTGTTTGTAATAGCCATCCTCCATTAATTTGTTTTGCAACTACTTGAGATGTTTGAGGGGATAATTTTTGCATGTTTGGAGCAATAGACAATAATCTTCGATTCTTTTTACCACTTAGAATTTCTAATGCTTCGGTTTCAAATGAGGGGGCAATGATACATTCGACAAAATGAGACCCTATTTCCTTGGCTGTATCTGTAGTAACTTTAGAATTGAAAGCTACAATACATCCAAACGCAGATTCTGGGTCTGATGCTAAAGCATCCTTCCACGCAGTTACTTGTTTTCCTGATAATGCTGCACCACAGGGGTTATTGTGCTTGACAATCACGCAAGCAAAGGGGGTTTCAGGCCAATCATCTGTTGATAAATTCCTAGCTAAACGTAAAGCGGAATCGACATCAATATAATTATTGTAAGAAAGTGCTTTTCCACTATGCATTTCAAAATTTGCTAAATTAATTTCTGAATTAATCGGATTTGAATAAAATGCTGCAGCTTGGTGAGGGTTCTCACCATACCTCATAATTTGTCTAATTTCTGAATCTACCTGAAATCTCTGTGGTAATTTATTAATTGCATTTTCTAATTCATTACTTTCACTTGCTTCACCAATCCATCTCTTGTGCAATTCTTTAGATATTGCTACATCATAACTTGCTGTATGTTCAAATGTTTCCAAAGCTAATTTTCTCCTAAATTCTAGATCTATCTCTGAAGGATTCCCTTCATATTTTGTTAATAATTCAATAATTTCATCATATTTTTTGGGATTGGATATACTCAACACATTTCTATGATTTTTAGCTGAGGCACGCAATAGAGTAGGCCCCCCAATATCAATCATTTCAAGTAAATCAGGATCTGCTAAAGGTGGCTGTTGTGAAGCACTCTCTGAGAATGGATAAAGATTAACTGCTACTAATTTAATTGCTTGATAATTTAATTCTTCTAAACCTGCCCTATCTTTTTCTTTTTCTAGCCTTGCTAATATGGCACCATGAATTGCTGGGTGAAGGGATTTTACTCTGCCATCAAAAATTTCTGGATGATTCGTAACTTCACTAATATCCTTTACAGGGATCCCTGCTTCTCTTAACTTTTTTGAGGTGCCGCCTGTGGAAATTATTTCCCATCCGAGTGCCACTAACTCTCCTGCAAAATCAACAACCCCCGTCTTATCATATACACTTATTAATGCCCTAGGAGACGAATTCATACAGTTTCCCTCAACATGTCCAAGCCTAACCAATTAATCAAGAAATCCCATAAAATAATAATTAGTTTTCATGCCGCAAATAATATCTTGAGAGGTTTTTAATTGTGAAATTTGAAAAATTAATTGGAATTTATAATGCAAAAGGAAGTTTAATTGGGGAATTACAATACTTTTGGGGAAAGATTAGGGGGACTGCTCATTGCGCACTATGTGATATCACTCATGGTAAATTAAAAGAGAAGGATTCTTTTAAAAAATGTAAAGAAGAGCTAAATATTCCATTTGAATTATTACATCTTGACGAATTAAATTCCGAACTTGAAAAATTTATTGATAATGCTCCTTGTGTAATTGGTAAAAATGAGAATGGTTTCTCAATAATAATAACTTCTGAGGAACTTGAAAAATGTCAAAGTAACGTGGAAAGCTTTTCCAATTTATTGGATTCTAAAATTAATCTCCCCTAGCAGAAATTAATTGATCTACCCTCAATAATCCAATCACCGTTTCTGATGCTGAATTAATTGAATGTTGTAAAGATTCTTTTGGTTCTCTAGCAGATTCTATTTCTTCAATTTCTCCATTAATTCCAATTCCTAAATTAGCTGATTCATTTTTTAATCGGCTACGTAATTCAATTACACTATCGAGGCTGCTTTTACCTGCATTAGCTGCTAATGTTGCTGGAATTGTTTCTAATGCTCTTGCAAAAGCTTCCATTCCTAATCTTTCTCTACCTTGTTTAGTATCTGCAATCTCTCGTACTTTTATCGATAGCAAAGTATGAGGGTTGCCTCCTCCTAAAACTAATTCCTTTGAATTAATTGTTAAAAATGTGGCTTTAACCGAATCATGTATTGCCCTAATTGTTTCTTCGACAACCAAATCATCAGAACCTCCTACATCAAAAGTAATTAATTTGGAATCTTTACAATCATCAATTAAAATTCTTTGTGATGTTTCACCATTTGAATTAATTGTTTCAGTTTTTAAAACCCCAATTAAACCTAAATCATCGGGTGAAATATCATCAATGACTGGGCACGCCTTTGCTAGTGTTACTTTTGATAAATTATCTAATTCTAACGAACTTAAGCCACCTAATGCAAAAATATTTTTGGATAGTAACTTATGCAATATTTCTTTATTTATTTCTCCAGAAGAAAATAAAGCATTAATACCTAATTGTATTAATTTTTCACTTAAATTTTCAATTTCGTGCTCTTCGCTTTCAATAAAATCAGATAATTCTTCGGGAGAATTGATTTCAATTTCAGCATCTCTTGTTAAAGATCTTATACCTACTTCTCCATTCACTAATGCTACTTTACAATCCTTAATATCAGACGGGGTTCTATCCAAATGTAATTTTTTCTGAATAATTAATCCTTTAATTAATTCTATTGACATGGGGATATTATTCGGCGATTTCGCCATTAAAATATTTTCAGAATCGCAAATAGACGTGGTTTTAATTTGTTTCGCGGCCTCAATAACTAATTTTGCAATGTTTTCTGATGCTGTGTTAGTAACTTTTCCAGTTAAGGCTGTTTTTGCAACATTTAATAATTCATTATCGTTGTAAAGAAAGGCTATCTCATCTAATTTTGACATTGAAATATTGCATGCTTCTCTATAACCCTCAACGATTACTAATGGATGTAATCCTTTGTTAATTAAAAGTCCAGCTTCGTACATTAATGCGCCTGCAAATAAAATACATCCCGTCACCCCATCTCCTGCAGCGGATTCTTGAGACTCTCCTAAACTAACAAAAGCCTTAGCCGTAGGGTGTTTTACCATTAATTCTGAAACAATTTTTGCGCCATCGTTAGTAATTGATGCTTCACCATTAGATTTGTATAACATTTTATCTAATCCCATTGGGCCATAAGTGGGACGAAGTAAGTCTGCAAAAATTGATGCCGCACCAATTAATTTTTCTTGAACTAAAGATTCGGAAGTTACTGAAGATTCTGGTCTTAAAATTCTCACAGGGGGTGGGCCGGCTCCTCCTTCTTCTGCCATATTAAAAACTCCTAACTATTAATCGAATAAATTAAACTAACCACGTAACGGTTCTAATGAATAATATACCCAAGAAACAAATAGAAAACATATCACAGAAAGTCCAAGAGATGGCATTAATGGAAAACCCCAATTATTATTAAAAATTGATGTGGAAACAAATACACTCAATATGAATACTATTACATACAATACTTTTGATGCGGAAATTTCTAAATTTGTTTTCATTAGTTCTAAATTTGAAATCACTAAAAATGCTACTAATCCTAAAAATAATATCGCAAACAAATAATACCCTTGAATTAAAGTATAATTTAATCCAACATAAATTGATGCTAAAACTGATAAAATTAATGTTAAAAATATCCTATTTTGTATTTTACTAACGTCAATAACTTCGCCCATTAGTATACTCCACTTGAATATATTTTTTGAATATGTTTACAATAATCTCCATTTTATGCTTCTACCTCAACTACAACACCCTTATCCACATCTGAATGTGGAGTATTTTCGTCAGTAATATAATCTGAAAATTCAACTTCATCTGAATTTTCCATTGAAGTTAAATTAGTTACTGTAACCCCTCCTGAAGAAATTGCATAAATATAATCGCCCATAAATATCGACCTTTGAATATTTGTTTGACCGCCATACCAGTAACAATACTGACAATCGTCTTCATTGTAAAAGTGGCTATGATTCACTGTACCGTAAACACTTAATGGTTCTCCGGACTCTACATTTACTAATATTAATTGGCTAATATATTCATATTTCCAATATCCGCCATAATAATAATTTTCCATACAATAGTTAACCAAATATTCTCTATCTTCATCACTTAAGTCTGAGTCTGCAGAATCTTGTGAATCGTCAGTGTCTTCTTCCGGTTCTGTAGTATCTTGATCTGACGGAGGTGGATCACTTTCAGCTTGTTTAGATGATGTTGTGGACTCTCCTGAACTTCCTGAACTTTCCTCACCTTCAATTGGTTCTTCTTCGGTGGTGTCTTCATTTTCTAATAACCAAGTCATAGATTCGATCCTATCGTTGCACCAATCTTCTTTTTCTTCAATATCTGAATTTTCAACATAAACACTACGATGAGTAGATAATGGGATTGCTAACATATTTTTAGGGCCCCAATATTGGAAAGCCTTGTGTTCATAAGTCGCTTCACTCCATCCCCACGTCCATTCATTCGAATCTTCACTAGATACTGGAGATAGGGACAATACTGATGCTCGCTCAGGACTTGTAAAATCGCTTACATCAAACAATGAGATTTGTGTATTTGACCAATCTAACCCTAACCCGGTTTCTAAATCTGCCGGGCCTATTCCAATCGTTAAAACGTTATTTTCATCTAATGGATGAATATATGTTGAAACACCAGGGACTTCAAGTTCTCCCATAATCTGTGGGTTTGTTGGATCTGAAAGGTCTATTGTCCAAAGTGGATCTATTTGTCTAAATGTGACAATGTATGCTCTATCCTCAACAAATCTCGCTGACCAAATTCTTTCATCAAGTGCAATACCATCGATTCTTCCGATTTCATCCAAAGTGGAAGTTGTAGAATTTGGTTGCAAAATAACTACATGATTCTCCATTGGGTCTGGGTCTGACATCCACCAACGATTCCATTCTCCTGTAGTAGTTGCTAAACGTATATTTCCTTCATATTCTGATAGTGAAAATTGGTCTAAAACTGTTCCATCTACACGGCCGCTTCCAAGATATGAAGTCCCTTGGCTTGTTAATGAAAAAGCGTGAATATTAGTTGCTTCTTCAATTTCATCGGCGCCCCAATACCACCACCAATCTTGTGCTGGTTCTGCAATAACTAACGTATCTTGAGAGGCGTAAACTACTGGCCAATTACCCATAAGATGATCAGCTTCATAACTAAATGTGGCGCTAAGCAAATCAAGAGTTAATATTGAAGTGAATTGTGTCCCAACATTATCTCTTGTTGCGATAAATTCACTACAAGTTTCAGTGCGCATTGGAACTTTATTAACTCCATTTGTAGTTCTATGATACATTTGGGGCATTAAGTCTTCAATACTAGCGCCATCAATAACTACGTTATTATTTTCAATTGTGTTATTAATTGACATGTTCCAAATCGCTTGACGGGCTGGATGGTCCCAATCTAAATTATAGTATGAATCTTGATGTTCGGGTGAAATTTCCACCCATGTTTTAAGTCCTGGTAAATCTAAATATCCATGTGTTATTGTTCTAACCATTCCGTTTTGTTCTCTAGCTGTTAAATACCAACCCTCAAGATATAATTCATTCATCAAAATTGGGTCATCTCTTTCAGAAATATCAAATACTGAGAATTTAGTCAAACTAGATACCCTCATCCTTAAAGCGCTATTATCCCAAACTAAATCCCATAAAGGATCATTTTCTGATAAGCTCCAACTATTAACGCTAGACAAGACTACTAAATTATCTTCTGCTAACATCATTTCCCGAGCATTTCCCTCAATTGAAGTTACTGATTCGAAGTCAAGGCTTCCAAACTCTGGTACACCAAGTATTACCAATTTACCATCATTAATCATGTAAATATAATTACCATCTGTTTTAACAAAATCTGATTCGTCTACTCCTTCTTCTTGATTATTAGTTCCTGAAAAATCTACTCCTTCTTCCCTAGTATCTGAATTTGATTCTGTAGGTGCTGAATCCGCAACCGCTCCTGCGTCTTCAGCCATTCCATCGTCAAAAGCCATGTCATCTTCTAACCACATTCCCCCACCATAATAATTAGAGGTTTGTTGTAACATTGTAATTCGCATTCTTTCCTTCAGATTTTCACGCAAATCGGTTTCTAAATAATCACAAGAATTGTATGGTACTAATTCTGGTGATACTCTTTCTCTTGAACCGATATCCATCCAATCCAATACTTTTGAAATAGGCTCAATAACATCAACTATTGGGGTATTGTCAACATCATCGACCACATCAACAATATCTTCTACTGCCCCGGTACAACCTGAACTAATCATTATTAATAATACTAAAATAGGCTTTGCAATACCTTTATTCATGTAGTGTTCCAATAATTAATAATATTAAATGGGTTGCCCATTTTGTTAATTATTTAAGTAAAGTTGATTGAGTAATTAAATTTACGAAAAAATAATGGAAAAGAGAAAAGCAGTTGATATTTTTTCAGAATGGGCGAATATCGGAAAAGATGAAGGGATGGAAAAAGGTCATTCTAAATCTGTAACTCAAATGTTATCACTAGTTGAGTCTCATTTAAAATCTAAATATTCTGCTATAGATGTAGGGTGTGGAAATGGTTGGGTTTGTAGAAAATTAGCTAATGACATAAGGTGTGAAAATGTCGTAGGAATTGATGGATCAGAAGATATGATTCTGAAAGCACAGAAAAAGGATCCAAAGGGAAAATATCATCATGCATTATTGCCTTCTTGGTCACCAAAAGAAAAATATGATTTTATCCATAGTATGGAATTCTTATATTATCTAAAAGATCCTCTAGAAATGCTAAAAAATTTCTATAATTTATGGCTTAATGATGACGGTATTTTTATTGCGGGGGTAGATTATTATTTAGAAAATGAAGATAGCCATAGTTGGCCAGAAAGGTTGAATGTTCACATGACAAAGCTTAGTATTAATGATTGGAAAAAAGGAATGTTGGATGCGGGATTTAAAGATGTGGAAATTCATCAGGTTGCTGCTAATGATAATTTTATTGGTACATTAGTAATGTTTGGTAAAAAATAACTTTCTTATTTTCTTTTAATAATTAGAGTGAAAATAAAAATGAATATCATTAATGCCCCAATAATTAATCCCAATACTATAGTTTTAGACCCTTCAGTATCTTCTATAAGTTTGGTAGTTGATTCTTTATCAAAATCTTCTTCAGTTTCGTTGATTGTATTCTGATCCTGATTTGAGTCTTCTTCAGTTTCATTGTTTGTATTCTGAACCTGATTTGAGTCTTCTTCAGTTTCATTGTTTGTATTCGGATTCTGATTTGAATCTTCTTCAGTTTCATTGTTTGTATTTAGATCTGTTTCTGAATCCTGTTCTTGTTCTGATTC
>NZKH01000062.1 GCA_002692465.1 Methanobacteriota archaeon
GAATTTTTAAATAAAAAATCTAAAGGAAAAGGAACTCAACGTTTTTCATATACACTAAAAGAATTATAGATATTCAATTAAACAAGAAATTTATCTATGATTTCAGATTGAGTTAACAATATGGATGTAATATCACATTGGCTTTGGGGAATGGCAGTTACCCATGGAAAAATCAAAGGAAGATTTTCAGGTGCAATGGGTATTATTCCAGATTTAATGGCCTTTTTACCAGTCATGATTATTTCTCTTTTCACAGGAAATCGTAACCCAAGAGTTGATGATACAACCACGACCGAGGACTTTCACCCCCTTTCTTGGGAGATATACCAATGGAGTCATAGTTCTATAACTGTAATTATATGTTTCATTATAACTTGGTGGTATTTAGAGAAATATGGAACACCAAGATTTCTAAGTAGATTTTACTTAATCAATATGAGCGCAAGAAAACAAGCAGTTTTAATTTGGCTTCCATGGCTACTAAACATCATTACTGACATTCCAAGTCATACAGCACAATTTTTCCCCACTCCAGTTTTCCATCCAATTTCTGATTGGAAATTTGATGGTACAAGATGGTCTGAACCATCTATTTGGTTCACTAATCTTGGAGTTTTACTCACTGTTTGGGTAGTAATGATTTATGTTGAAAGAAGAAAGAAAGGTCTCGAGGATTTTCGTACACATTAATTATATTGTTCTCAAATTTAAATTCGATAAAATGATACCCACAAGATAGGAACCCAACACAACCCCTATTATTATACCCAAAATTGTAGAGATATAAGAACCGAGAGAATAACGTCTTCTTTTAATTATTTGAGCATTTATAGCCAAACTTAATCCAATTAATACCCAAAGAAAGAAGAAGCAAAAACAAGATCCCACCCAATCTCCACCTTCTGAACCCGTCATTAACAACACCAAAAATGCAAAAGGAATAGAGGAAATAATTGGAATACCCAACCCCTTCCAAAATTCCAAATCTTTGTAAATTTCAATTTCCAAATAATCTAAATCTTCTTCCTCATCCTTTGCTTTTGCAATTTCAAGAATTCCTGGGGCCATTTCCTCACCAACTACCAAAATCTCTAAGGATTAAGTAAAAAAACAACACCAATAAAATAACAATAATAAAAGAAAATATGGTTGAAAACCAAGCCCCCCTTTCATAAAACTCATTTTCAATATGTTTACCATATAATAGCATACCTAAACTAGACAATGGCCAAAGGCAAAACAAAGAACCCAGACTAATAATTAAAAAGTCATCCTCGATTGTGATTGTTATAATAAAAGAAATCAAAGAAAATAATAAACTAATTGTGGGAACACCCAAACCAATCCAAAAATCTTTATCCTTGTAAATTTCAATTTCTAAATAATCCTCTTCTTCATCATCCTTTGCTTTTGCAATTTCAAGAATACCTAGAGACATTTTTTACACACTCAAAATAACTTAATTAGTAACCCCACCACTAACAAAGCTAAAGAACCACATCCAAAGTAAACCCACAATTATCAAAGCTATAATTACAGACAATTTCGCTCCATCTCTAAAACTTTTAACAAAAGTTTCACTACTTATTACTAAAATAAATCCAATCACAGGCCAACAACAAAGAGAACCCATACACAATATCAAAGCCTCTAAATCATCAGTTATAAAAAAATAAATCATCATTATAATTGCTGGTATTATAGGAATAATTAAACCAAGCAAAAATTCAAAAGGTCCCCCACTATTTTTTAATATTTCAATCTCCGGACTTTCCTCATCTGTATTCCCGACGATTATAGATTTAGGAGCATTACTCTCCACCTCAATTAATCCATCAACTCCAAATTCTTGAGAACAACTAGGACAACGCGCCATACCAGAATATGTCTGAGGCACTCGTAATTGCTTATCACAAAAAGGACATGTTACCAACACCTTTTCTTCTACAACTTCAGAAGACATTTTCACATACCCCTACCACCAGTGAATATTAAAATAATTATCACATAAACAACTATAATTGCAATCCAAGCCATATACAATTTCATCGACATCCAAGCCCCTTTTTTATAATATAAATCATCAATTGTATTTGCACGAGACATTAACCACCACGCTAATATTGGCCAAATAACCAAATGCCCTAAATTCATCATTATAACAAGAAATAAATTCACGAAAATATTTTCATTATTTACTAAATATTCTTCAAAATTACGGGGCATATTCACTATAATCCCAACAACCACGAAAGTCCATCCAAACCCAATAACAATTGGAACCCCCAATCCAAACCAAAATTTTTTGGTTTTATCTTTCACTTCTTTATTAATGAATATTGGCATACTTTTCACGTAGATTATTTCCTATCAAAATTCATAATACCTACAAACATTACAGGATCACCACTTGACAATTTAGATTTAAATTCTCCACGCCTTTCTCCAACTTTCATTTGAACACTAAACTCCGTAGGATCTTGATTTTTACGTTTATTATGCTTTTTGAAATGATGTACAAATACTTTGTATTCCCCAGGTTTAGCTTTACCCTTTTCCCAAAATACATTTTCAACAGGTGCTTTCGACTCAGGTTTAAAATTCATATCTACATCTAGATGCCCACCACATATTGTAGTTCTATTTCCACTATGTAGAATATCACCACTAGGTGCTGTAACAATTAAATCAAGGTCATTGAAATTATCCCATATTAATGAAATTCTAAAATCACCATCTTGAGCACTGGCCCTCTTCAATCTTTTATCAAAGTCCTTATCTCTTCTCAAATCTTCTTCCATCATTTCTAACGGGCCAACACTTTCAGCATCATTTAGCGCACTCATCATTCTTTCATTAGCAACAACCATTCTTCTTCTTCGTTCAACTTCCATCTCTAAATCTGAAACTTTGTCAGCCAACAAGTCCGTTAAAAAGGCCTTTTTATCTTCATTAACACCATCAATAACTAATTCTTTCAACTCCTCTAAAGAACCCTCATTAATTTTAACAAGAAGATCTTCTGCTTGTTTATTTTCGGCAATTATCCGATCTTCTTCCTCTTTATGTTCTAATCTCTTCCTTATTTCTTCTTTATATGTCAATAATTCATTATATCTTACTCTAGATAATCCCACTAATTCTATCTCATCTAATTGAGTTACACCTTCAGCATTTTCAATTGATTCTTTAATTGAAATATACACACTTTCTTGTTTTTGGATTTCTTTACCTCTTTCTTCAATATTTTTAACTGAAATATTAGAAATTAATTTCAATGGATCACCAAAAGAAGTTTGTCCACTTAAAAACACAACTTCATTTGAACCATTAGCAACACGCACTGTAAATTTAGTAGGATCTTTTCCACGTAACATTCCATGCCTCTTTCTATGCCAAACAAATATACTATATTCTCCCCCTTCACCACTAATTCCTTCCCATACAATATTTTCTAAAGGAGATTTAGATTCGGGTTTCATATTCATTTCTAGATCTAAAACACCATTACAACTAGATGTTTTTCTAGCCCGATGAATCAACTCATCTTTTGGCGTTTTTATTATTAAATCCAAATCATTATTATTTTCCCAAATCAAACTGAATTGAACATCACCAATTTTAGCACCATATTCACCGAATCTATTTAAGAAAACATTTTCAATTTCTTCATTAAACTCAATAGGTGCTAAACCATCAGTTTCCAACGCTTTTTCAACATAAACTCTAATCGATTCTTCTTCTTTTAGAATTACATACATTTCATCTTTTAAGTTTGTTAATTCTTCTTGTTGATCTTCATTTACTTCTTCGATTTCAACATTTTGAATTTCTTCTGAGGTTTGTGCATGCATAATTGCTTTTCTTATTGAATTATATTTTTCTAATTCTTCTTGTTCAATTCTTAATCTTTCTTGCTCTTCTAAGAATTCAACACGTCCCAATCTTAATTTTTCTAATTCTATTGTGTAATGTTCCCCCACATTAAATATTTCAAAACCTTGTAATTCATCCAAATCATCAATTGATTTCATTTGATCTCTTAATTTTTGATAATTTTCTCTATAACCTTCTTCCCTTATTTTTGCCACTAATGAAGCGCGTTTAGCATTTTTCAACTCAACTAACATCTCTAACTTATCACCCTCAACATCTTCAAAATCAATATTATCAACTTCTAAAACACTAGTACACCCTGATATTTCCTCTTCATATTTTTTGACTAAAGCACTTACTTTCTCATCTTCTAATTCATTTATTTTCTCATTTCTCATTTTTATTAATTCAAACTCGTTTTCTTCACTTACACCGGTGATTATTAAATCGTTTAATTCAGCAATACTTTCAGAATTTGAAATGAGATTCTCATACATTATGTTGGCTACAATCATTCTTCGCATACTCTTTATTTGTTCCAATTCTTTCATTTGTCGGGCATTTACACCATCAATTACTAAATTATCAAACTCTTCTAATTCATTAAAACCCTCTATTATTTCTATTAATTCTTCATATCGTTTTAATTGTTTAGCTAATGTTTCTCTCCCCAATAATAATTTATGTCGTTGTGAATAATTATTATTTAAAATTTCTAATTGTTTTTCATTCACACCTTCAATTTTTATAAGTTCTAATTCTGCTACAGTTTCAGAATTAAATATACTTTCATTTAATTCTTCAAATTTTTGTAAATGTTTGAAATCTTCTTCTTCTTTAATTATTCTAGCACGATTAATTTCTACTAATTCATTTAATTCCTTCAACTCCTTTTCATCTTTAGTTTTAATTTCAATAGATTCTAATTCTTCGATTGTTTTTGCATTTTCAATATTATATCGTAATGCTTCTTCATCTTTCATCTTCTTTAATCGATCTTTTAGGATCTTTTCTTCTAAATCCATCTTTTCTTTTTCTTGAAGCATCCTCTTTTCTGTGACTTCATCTTGCTTTCTTCGAAGTCTCGCCTTCATCTTTTCAGCATCTTGATGATCTACCTCACGCCTCAACAATCTCAATACATGAGATAACTCCACCATGCGTAAGTCTAAATCTGCAGAATCCATGTTTTCAATATTATCATCAAAAGCCTCATCAGGAGGTATTCCTAATTTATCTTGAAGTTGCAATACTTCATCAGCCATATCCATACATTTAGTACGTTTATTTTCTAATTCTCTTCTAGCAGCAGCCCTTGCATTTCTAATATCTTGAACGTCACTAATTTCTTGTTCTAGAGAAGAAAGATTTTGCTTCTTACCCAGCATTTCACCACGTAAACTTTTAACACTCTCACTTTCCTCTAATTTTTTCGAAGACTTTCTACCACTCCAAAACCCCATTTTTTCGTCTTCTTGCTTAAATAATTTAGGCATTTCAAAATTTACAATAGAAGATAGTCCATCATCTTCAACCATATCATTATTTGTAAAAAATACAAACCAAATCAATATCATTAACAATATAGTGGCTACAATAATAATTACTACCATCATAAATTAACCCCCCCAAACTAATCTTCAGATGACCTCCCCAAACCATCATTTAATTTGACCCTTTTTATCTACAAATAAAATATTATAAATAAAAAACTCTACTATTAAATTTAATACCTAATTATTTTATTTATATTAATATTTCATATACAATACTTTTTATTTTCATATTAAAAATTACAAGACTTGATATTTCACTATCTTTTGGGATATATTAGGTTGAATATTAATGCGGGACCCACGGGCATCTATTTTAGATCAAGATCCTTTTGATGAAATTAATGACGGGGTTAGGCCATTTAACCCCAATAAAAGGCAGAGCAATGTTAGAGATGCGCCATTATTTCAAAGATTTTGGGAGATTTCTATGAATCAACCGGTAGCTCATCATAGGGGTAATTTATGGCATTTTAGTAAAACCGAAAAACAACATTTGTTACTAGCAACGGGAGCATTTTCAATAGCAATCGCCTTCATGAGTGTTGGAGGAATATTTGGTTTAATGAGTGGGGACTTAATTAGTGGAATCGTAGAAATGTTAGTTCATACCCCAATTTTCATTTTTGCTATAGCTCCTGCATTTGTTTTTCATGAAATAGGCCATAAAATAATAGCAAAATATTATGGTTGTTGGGCGGAATTTAGAGCCGACCCTCAAGGATTACAAACAGGGATTTTAATTTCTGCAATATTAGGTTTTATTTTCATGTCCCCTGGTGCAGTAATGGTTTCGGGGATGGTGTCAAAGAAACAAAATGGACACATCGCTATAGCGGGGCCTTTAGTTAATTTATTTTTATTTTTAATTGGCATACCTTTAGGAATTCTACTATTCATCTTAATGGGTATTGTCGAGCCAGTGTCCCCATTAACATCTTCTGGCTTGTCAATAAAAGGTGTTGGTTATATGCTTGTAACTTGGTGGTTAGGTGTTAATGCTTTTTTGGGTTTGTTCAATATGATACCTTGGGGCCCTCTTGATGGTTTAAAAGTAAAAGGATGGTCTGAAGAATATTTTTGGTTAACAATAGGTCTATTCGGGGTCTTAGTATATTCTCAATTTGCTGGATATACAATGTCAATTGTTCTTTCTCTTTCTAATATGATTACAACATAATTAATCTTGATATTATCATAAGTATGAATTTAAAATCGGTTGATGATCTAAATGTAGAAAAATCATAGTTCCATACCAAGTCATCAAATCAACAGAGTTGATGAGATTCTGCATTCCAGAAGCATGATCATTTTCCATCCAATATATCATTTCATCAATTGTATCACATGTTTGGTGATAACAGTCATATCCATCTACTAAACCACCAAATCCGACAGTAACAGTATCAATTGCTTGGAATGAAGCATGATCACTTCGTGCAGTTGTGGCCTCATTTATGATAACTCCAGGCTCACCTGCTTCAGCCCATGCAGCACCTAATTCACCATTGAGGACAGCTAATTGCTCCTCAACACCCAATGCATCTCCTGCTAACCATTCTGCGAGATAAACCATTTTTGGTTGGTTGATTACGTCTTCTTCAGTGTCAGGACCAATATATACCCGGAACGGCCAATTTTCCTGACTCGCCGGATATGATCCAGTTCCATCAGGACCTACTCGATCAGAAGGAGTACCATTTCCTGGCCAATTTACTCCCCCCATGTCAATATTGATGTAGTTTGAAATTGTAATATCATCTGGGATATCTTCAACCCAAGCAATACTTCCTCTTTTACCTCCTTCTTCACTACTCCATAAACAAAATACAATACCTCTTCTTGTGGGTATTTCAAACATTGCTTCAGCCATAGTTAATACTACTGATGTTCCAACAGTATTGTCGTATGCTCCAACACGAGTCCCATATCCTCTAGGAGCTCCCATATCTACAGGTGTAGGGGCGATAATGGGTGCAATGTCAAAATGAGCACCAATTACCATCCATTCATCTGGAAATTCATAACCTTCTTTGTAAGCACAGATATTGTATGCTTCGGGATTTGCCTCAATATATTGGAAGCGATGCCTTTCAACATTTTCATATCCATATTCTGTAAATTCTTGAACTAAGAAATCTGCAGCATTTTCATAAGCAGGATTTCCTTGACCTGCCCATCTATTCAAGTAACCTTTTGCTCCATCATATGGATCTGCTGAAGGGGTTTCATCAGAGAGTACGGATAACATATTGAAAGTTTCTAAACCGCTAACTATGCCGGTGCTATGTGTACCCCCATTCGCAATAGGGACCCCCGCTGCGATTGGCCTAATTATGGAAGCCATTTTTATAGAAACTGAACCTCCAGTTTCATTACTATTTGATAATTGTAACAAACCATCTTCAAACTCACTATCAATAATTTCAACTCCATTGGATGCCATCATACCATTTTGAATCCAAGTCTTCCATGAAATATTTCCTTCTCTAATTGGGAAATATTCTCTACCGGGCTCACCAATTAATACGACAAAAGAGTCTATACGTGGAGGAATAAGGATTATGATTTCAACTTCTTCATTTTCTCCTAAATCTAAAACAGTGCCATTTTGTATATATCCAGTAGTGGGTTGTAATACTAAATATGGGATTAATACCCTCATTGCTTCATCAGCTTTGAAATAAACACTTTGAAAAATACCCGCAGTTAATGGGTCAGGTGCAATATTAAGGGCGTTACTATCTATAACACCACTCTCATCATCATTAGAAAAACATCCTACTATTGATGCATTTAAAAATAATAAAATTAGTAATAATGCATGGTGCTTAACCCTTCCCATAAATGGCCCGAATACTTTTTACATGTTGAAGTTGACGAAAATCATCTCATTCTTCATCAGTAGCAACCCAAAGTGCAGGATAATCATATCTAGCATCTTTATCTTCATCAAATTGAACAATATATATTCCTGAAACCATTTCTGAAATCACTACAAATCCTCTTGGATCAAATTGTAACCCCCAATCAAAAGGAATCATACAAGATGCCCAACAATCTGCCATATCGTATTCTAAAGCATCAATTCCACTTTGATTCATCCATTCTGGTCCAGCAGGAAGGTAATAACCTAGTGTTTTTGTTTCAGCTAATTCTTTAATTGCAGGGAAACCGATTTCGGGTTGTGCAGTTCCATTTTCCCAAACTAATTCTTCCCAAATTTTCCCATGATCTGTAAGCCAAATGCCTGCATGATAGTGAGTCCAGTATACATGCCCTCTTAATCCAGTATCTCCGTTATGGGGGCTGAAAATATATCCACCAGGAATGTAATGTTGAGGATGACTTGAACCATTTGATAGAGTACCTTGACCAGGTAATTTCCATTTACTTACTAAGAAGGGTTTGGCAGGGTCGGTTGTATCAATAGTCCAAACATATCCAGTGTGATTTGCATTACTTCCATATTCTGGTGCAATTATTGTAAAATGCCTCCAATTTATTCCAAATTCTGGATCTTCCGGACCAGTACCACATTCATCAGGCCATTCTTCTTTAGGATCACCTTCATAAATTCCATTACAAATTAAATGATCATAAGGAACAGCATAGTGAATATTATCATTTCCTTGTTCAGCATCTAGCCACTCATCTGGAGACATGCCAGCGTGTCCACCACCATCAGGACCATACCATCCAGAATCTGCAGTAGGGCATCCTAACCATCTCCCCACCTCGTTATTTTGTGGCCAACTTACACCTTCAGGATCAGGAATTACAGGTGGATCACTAACATCTACAATCCTCAATCCAGCACCCCAATAAGAAATATATAGTAATTTATCTCCAGTAATAGGGTGTTCGTGAAATACATTATCATGATTAAAAATTGAACCCCCACACGTGGTATCTGGTTCAGGAGAATATCCTCCCCACCTGAGAATTTCCCTACTACTATTTTGCTGCTCATCATTTAGATTAGGTAACCAAGATTCAAGACCTAGTGGAACATAGAAAATTTGAGTCCCTTTGTAATAAACCCCACTATCTCCTTCCATCATTTCAGGATAAGGATCCGCTCCGAATAAAAACAAACTACATTCTTCATCAGGATTTAATGCACCATCCCAATCACAATATACATGTAAATCTTGATTATGGAATCCCGCAGGAGGATTATTCCATTCAGCTACTTTAATCGGAGAGGATTTATCTCCCACATACACAACATCTAATCTATTAGCTCCAGAGTTTGCATCATCATCATTTGGAATAGGATCTAATTCACTATTTGTTAATTCATGATTAATTAAAACCCAATTATTATCCGGAGTTACTTTGATATCAATAATTCTAGCAACTTCTGCATAATATGTTGAAAGTAATCTAATATCATTTGGTTTTGCAATATCTAAAATTTCAAATTGATTATAACTTGAAACATATGCATAACAACCACCCTTATATCCCGAGGGGCTATTAGAATCAGCAGTAATTACACAATCTTCATTAAAATTACCTTCAATAGATACTTCTGAATTATCACCAGGAGTTGGTCCAACGTTTTTGTAATCATCACTACAAGGTCTACCAGCAACATTGTCTAAATCTGCTGGTGGTTTTTCATTCCCATCACAATTAAGATTATGGTAATCAATCAAATGTACATTTGGTGTTTTTAATCTATGTTGTGATAAGTTATTATGAGAATGATTTGCATCTTCAATTTCCATAACAGGATCAATCCAAACCCATCCATTGTTTTCATCATTGAAATCATCATCTGAGACATTAAAATAAACTACAACTGAGCCTATTGAAAGTAGTACTAAACCCCCCAAAGCCAAAGCCGTAGTAACTTGACTAGTCATTACTCCCGTTGCAACCTCCGCAGTTACCGTTTCTGAAGACATTAACAACCCGACTTACAACTATATTATCAATAAATCGCTTCACTTTCACTTAAAAGATTTTTAATTTAAAGTATTAAAATCTTCATCACGAGTTTCTACATAAGTTGCTACTTGACAAACATCATATGAATTAGAATCATTTGTAGTAGCCATTAATGGTGACATTTGATCGAATGCTTCGAGTAAACTTGGCCCACTTGCAAGATAGTATACTGATCCCCTTCCATCACGAGAATCTTCCGCAGATGAATTATTACTGGTGGCACAATCACCTGTACATCCATCAGCAAATGCAACATACACTCTACCTTCTCTATCAATATGCAAATCATTAAAATCTAATAGGTTACGATTTGAACCCCCGATATCACGACAATCTCCAGAATTTAAACAAATTGAACCAACTTGTACAGGGTCATCTGTAACTCTTTGTGTATGAAAAATTGGGTTATCATCAAGAGCGTTCAAACTATAAGTGATGTAAAGGTGATAGGTTGTATTATTTGGGGCATAATGTGCATTTCCATCCCAAGGATTGCCATCGATATCTGACTCATTTAACATCTCTGAGTTTTCACTTCCAAGATAGGTTATGGCAATCCTCCCTGGATCTCCAGCATCAGTTTGTGGGAACACAGTAGAGATGACTTCTATTGGTGATATACGGATACTTTCTTGTTCCCAAGTTTCACCGGAATCTATTGAACGAGACATGTAAACACCTTCATCAGCTCCAGTCCAAACATGATAAGCATTAGACGCCGTATCAGTAGCAATTTCTGAATTTTTACGTGGATAGGGCGTCCCTACATCTTCTCCCATAGTTCTCTCGAACCAAGTAAATCCATTATCTTTTGAAATGATGACTGAAGGTGTTTCTACACGAGGAGTTACGTAAACAGTCCCATCAGGTGCAGTTGAAATCGCTCCGTGTAATCCACCATTTGTAGTAGCTAGGCCAATTATCTGTCCACCCGCTTCAAAGGTCGCTCCACCATCAAAACTTGTGAAGCAAAAGATTCCTACTAATTTATTGTAACAATAGTAAACAGCCGTTTCGTAAATTGTGCTTCCAGTAATTTGTCCTAGTGCACCATATCCCGCACTAGTCCAAGGGCCACTTGCTAATTTAATATGGTCATTAATTGGAGTAGTTCCCGAATCATGAGGGTTACCTAACCAAGTATCACCATCATCGTCACTCCAACAAATCCAAGAGGTTTCAAGTCCAATCATCTGAACATTGAAGATTCGGTCGGTGATAGGATCTACCCAACCATAAGGATCACTAGTTGTAGGTGAGCATTGTACAGGATCCTGAGTTTCTTCCCATGCTTCTCCATAATCACATGACCGCATTACTTTCTCCATGGCAATAAAAAATATACAACCACTTGATGTTATACCAATACTTGGCTCTTTTCCTGTTTCACCAACATCACTAAATTGAAAAGTCATATCTAAAGGAACTTGTTCAACCGATTCACCTGCTTTATTTGTGACAAAAATTCTAATTTCCTCTTCGATTATTATTTCAGGCTCTTCAATAACCTCTTCTTTCCCAAAACAACCAGATAATGACATGGTCACCATTAAGAAGATTAGCGCTAAGGCCCTACCTTGCATAGGTGACCCTAACAGCCATCCTTCAATAAATAATTAGTTTGTTTTAATCAAAGTAAAAATAAGATTACACCATTTCCGAGAGTCGTGTCGACCTCATCACATTCGGATAAAAAGAATGTAATTGTACGCCAACCTCCCAGATCTTTTGCTGATGCATTAACAACCAGTCAATTTACAAATGGTGAAAAACCAGATTATAATTTAGCATTAAAACAACATAATGAATATGTTGAAACCTTCGAAAAATTAGGATTAAATGTAATCCTTCTTGAAGCTGAAGAAGAATATCCCGATTGTTGTTTTGTGGAAGATCAAGCTTTAATTGTAGACAATCACGTGTTTTTTCCAATAACAGGGGCTCCATCTAGAATGGGTGAGCAAAAGACAATAATTGATACAATAACTCCACACATGAAAAGTATTCATTGGTGTCAAGAGCCGGGAAGAATAGATGGTGGAGATGTAGTTAGAGTGGGAGATATATTCTATATTGGTAAAAGTAAGAGATCTAATGATGAAGGGATTTCTCAATTTCAAGATTTTTTATTTAAATTGGGTTTTGAATCATATGTAATTAATGTTCCATCATATTCTTTACATTTAACTACATTGTGTTCAGCACCAAATTCTAACATATTATTAATTCCAGAATCCACGGCAAATGATTTGGTTTTTGAAAACCTTCCAAATTCAGTAGAAATAATTAAAATCCCAGATAATGAAACATATGGTTGTAATACTATTGGAATCGGAAATAAAGTAATAATATCTGAAGGGTATTCAACCGTTAAAAATATATTATCTAAAAAAGGACTTGAAATTATTGAATTACCAATGTCAGAATTTCGAGCAGTAGATGGTTCGTTAACCTGCCTTTCTTTATTTTATCAATAAACCACTTAAAAAAACACATCTCGCATTTCATATTACGCAGTGATTGCTAAGCTTGGTCAACGGCGCTGGGATGAGGTCCCAGTCTCTAAGAGTTCGTAGGTTCAAATCCTACTCACTGCATTTCTATGATTAAAGGGGAATCGCTATAAGTCTTAATTTATGAATTAGAACAAATTATTAAATTAAATTCAGATTGAGGAAAGACTATGGCAACACAAGGAGTCCTCCTTATCAATGTTGGAACTCCAGATGAACCTACAATTCCATCAGTTAGAAATTATTTAAGAGAATTTTTACTCGATCCAGACGTAATTGATGCACCTTATTTGATAAGACATTTTTTAGTTAAAGGGATTATTTTAAGATTTAGACCCAAAAAAATAGCCCCAAGGTATCAAAGTATTTGGATGAAAGAAGGCTCACCATTAAGAGTATACACTAAAAAAATATCAGATGCACTAGAGGAAAAATTAGTAGGGATTCCATGTGAAGTTGGTATGAGGTACGGCAATCCTAGTATTAAGGACGCTTTAGAACGTTTAAAGAATAAAGGAGTAGAAGAATTATTGATTGCTCCACTTTTTCCACATTTTGCTCAAGCAACTACCGAAACTTCATTTAAACACACATTTTCACAATTAAAAAAAATAAATTGGTCACCGAAAACATTTCAATTAAATTCTTTTCCAGACGATCCAAATTATATAACTCCCCTAATTAATTCAATTAAACCACATTTAGGTAAAGATACACATTTATTATTTTCTTTTCACGGCTTGCCATTATCACATATCCGAAGAGCACAAAAATTAGGCATTCCAAATTATGCAGAACATTGTGAAATGACAACAATGTCAGTTGTTAAGGCTTTAAATCTAAATAAGAACCAATGGTCTTTGAGTTTTCAAAGTAGATTAGGCCCAGTAAAATGGTTAACCCCCTCAACTGATAAAATGGTTGTTGATTTAGCTAAAAATGGAATTAAAAAACTTGTTATAGTGTCCCCTGCTTTTTTAGCAGACGGTTTAGAAACATTAGAAGAATTAGATATAGAAATACGAGAACTATTTATTAAAAACGGGGGTGAAGATTTAACTGTAGTTAAATGTCTTAATGACGACCCATTATGGATTGACGGTTTGGCAAATCTTGTTATTAATACATTCAATTCTAATCCTCATTTAAATTTGGAATCATCAAAATAAATATTGTTCCAATTAAAGCTAAAATTAAAGTCGAAATTTTTGAAATAAGGGGAGCAGAATCAGGAATTGCAATTATAACTGCAAAAAGAACAAAACACCACAAAGTTCCTAGAATAAGGGGCTTACTCTTTTTTGGAATCCCTCTCCCTTCACGGTAATTTTTAACATGGTGACCAAACATTTTGTTATTAATAATCCAATCATAAAATTTTTGACTTGATTTAGCAAAACATGCTGCTGCGAGAATCATTAAAGGTGTAGTTGGCAACCCTGGAATAATTATACCAATTAAACCTATTACCATAATAGAAAAACCTAATATAAACCAAAAAAATCTATTAAGTGGCGTTCGATTTAAATCAACTTTATGAATTAAATCAAACTCGTTCTTTGGGCTGTCCATGTTATTCGCGAATCAATTTAGTATGTAATTTATTGTTTAGAAAATATTTTTATTTTACATAAATTATTTAGAATCTTTTTAAAATTAAAACATATGGATGATGATATTTATTCAAGTCAAGCATCTTTCGAATTAGCCATAGAAAAAATGGTAAATGAAGAAAGATGGGATGATGTTGGAGGATATTTAAGACAAGCTTGTTTACTATATCCTGATTTAGTTGGCGATATTCATAATGGATTATTAGAGGCAGCACAATATTATGAAAGAGGGGGAAATAGTGTAGAACAAGCATGGTGCTATCACGATTTGGGAAGTTGGTATTTAGAAGAAACAAAAGGAGAAATTGCAGTTCAATGGTTAGAAAAAAGTAAATTATTATTTCAAAAGTTAGGAAAAACTCCTGGGGCCAAAGAAGGACTTGAATCAACAAAATCTGAATTAAAAAGAATACTGTCTGAAAAACCATTTTTACCCAAAAAATCAAACCCGAAAAAATGGAAGTCAACAGTTCAAACTCACTATCCTGGAGAAAATGATGATCCGACAGATATACCTGCGATTTTAATGACTTTAGGTGCCATATTGGCTTTACTGTCGATTATACCCACATATATCACATTGAATTTTTTTGGTATTGCTGCATTTTTTTCATTATGCTCAGGAGGATTGATAATCTTCATGGTTGGCTTTATTCGTTTTATTAAAATTAAATTTAATAAATAATAATAAATCATTCTAATTCTATTAAAAGAGTATCTTTTGTCTTCATAGAACCAATTATGAGAATTATTGTACCGATTAATAACAAACAACACCCTCCTAATTGGAGACTAAATCCCCACATTGTTTCTTCAAGACCTTCAGGATTACCACTCTCAGATTTCCAGAAAAAATTTCCAATGACTAACAAGATTAAACCAATAAAAAAACAAACCAAACCTATAATTTGAGGTAAGAAATTATTCTTTTCTACCTTCATAATTATTTCCAATGCTTTTTATGTTTTGAATCTTTTTTATGTGATTCACATTCTTCGATATTTTCACTACAATAATTTAATTTCTCTAATTCCAAATTGATTCGAAATTCTTTTTTGGTTAGCATGTCGTCGTCGATAATACATTCTTCAGAAGTTTGACAGGCATCAATCATCATTATTTTATCATTTAATTTAATAATTTTATTTGAAAGATGTTCTTCAAATGTCAAATCTTCAAATTCATTCTTCTCCATTTTTTTATGTTTATGAAGATGAGGCTTTTTAGCATCACTAGGATTGAGAATATATGCATCGATTTGTTCTAATTTATCTAATAATTTAGTTTTCTTCTCAATTAATTCTACTGAATC